>JAEMQE010000287.1 GCA_022758945.1 Lentimicrobium sp.
ATAAAAAAGTTTTTTATTATAATCATTTCCTTTTTGGGGATAATGCATACTATTGCGGCACCACATCCTCCGAATCCAGGAGGTAAAAAACCGCCTCCGCCTCCGGGATTACCTATTGATGATGGTATTTATATAGTGTTTATTTTAGCGTTATTGTATGGAATTTATATCGTTTACAACCATCAATTAAAGACAAAAACTCCAATTTAAGTTGGAGTTTATTTTTTTATCAATCTTGTTTTATTTATTGGAATATAGTTTTGAAATATACTTGCCAATTAAGTCAAATTCAAGATTTACTTTTGTGCCCACTTCAAAGGTCTTAAAATTTGTATGTTCATAAGTATATGGAATGATAGCGACACTAAATTCATTTTTTCTTGAATTTACTACAGTCAAACTCACTCCGTTTACTGTAATTGAACCTTTTTCGATAGTTATGTTTCCAATAGTTTCGTCATATTCAAAAGTGTAATACCAACTTCCGTTTGTTTCCATTGCAACAATACAAGTCCCAACTTGATCAACATGACCTTGTACGATATGACCATCTAGTCGATCACCTAATTTCATCGCTCTTTCAAGATTGACACTATCGCCAATTTTCAAATAGGCTAAATTTGTTTTTTTTATGGTTTCTCCAATAGCAGTTACGGTATAAATGGAATTTTTTATGGAAACTACCGTCATGCATATTCCATTATGGGCAACACTTTGGTCTATTTTGAGTTCATCTGTGATAGACGAAACAATTGTAATATGAACGTTATCCTTGTCTTTTTTTATTTCTTGGATTACACCAAGGGATTCTATAATTCCTGTAAACATTTCTTATTTTATTTTACTAAATTTGCACTTCAAAATTAGCAATAAATAACGTGATGTCATGATAAAAAAAGCAGAAAATATAATCGTCGGAATTTCAATTGGAGATTTAAACGGTATTGGAAGCGAAGTAATCCTAAAAACATTCGAAGATTCAAGAATGTTAGAATTATGTACACCCGTAATTTTTGCCAATGTAAAAAGTCTTTCGTTTGTAAAAAAGACTTTCGAATCTACATCTATGCTTCACGGAATCGATCGATTGAACCAAATAGTTTTAGGTAAAATCAATGTTTTGAATGTTTGGCAAGAAGGGGTTGAAGTTAATTTTGGAGCAAATGACGAAAAAATTGGAAAATATGCCATCAAATCATTTGTTGCCGCGACCAAAGCTTTAAAGGAAGGCCTTATAGATGTATTGGTGACAGCTCCAATAAATAAATACAACATTCAATCGGATGAATTTAAATTCCCGGGACACACAGATTATTTAGACCAAGAGTTAGACGGAAACGCCTTAATGATGATGGTTCAGGACAATTTAAGAGTGGGATTGTTAACGGATCATATTCCATTAAACGAGGTTGCATCTCATCTTACTGAAGAATTGATTATAAAAAAAATAGAAACAGTAAAACATTCTTTAATACAAGATTTTAGCATCAATAAACCAAAAATTGCCGTCTTGGGGTTAAATCCACATTGTGGTGATGGTGGAGTTATTGGTAAAGAAGATGACGAAATATTAAAACCAGCATTAAAAAAATTATTTGAAAAAGGAACGTTAGTATTTGGACCCTTTGCTGCCGATGGTTTTTTTGGAAGCAATCAATTTGAAAAATACGACGCTATTATTGCAGCTTACCACGATCAGGGATTAATTCCATTCAAAACATTGTCGTTTGGTAAAGGAGTAAATTATACGGCAGGCTTAGATAAAATTAGAACATCACCAGATCACGGCACTGCTTATGATATAGCTGGAAAAGGAATTGCCGATTATAATTCATTCAAAGAAGCGGTTTATCTTGCTATTGATATCTATCATTCAAGAAATCAATATGCGGAAATCAGCCAAAAACCGCTAAAAACAAAAGAAAAACAGATATAAACAAAAAAAGATAAATAACATTATTAGATTTCCAATAATTTTATATCTTTGCACTCCCGAAGTTTAGGGCAAATTGTTGTTGAAATGAACAAGAAGAAAGAATATTTAATTCCTTTTACAGGATTAAAGATAGGAAAACATCATTTTGAATATCAAATAAGTAATGCGTTCTTTGAAATCTTTGATTATCACGAATTTAATAATTCAGATATCAAAGTAAATGTAGTTTTAGAGAAAAAAAGCACCATAATGGAGTTGGCTTTCAAACATATAGGAACAGTTAATGTGCCTTGTGATATGACAAACGAAGAATTTGATTTGCCAATAAAAGGTAAGATGAAATTAATAGTGCGTTTTGGAGATGCTTTTAATAATGACAATGAAGAATTGCTCATTTTGCCACATGGAGAGTTTCAAATAGATATTGCACAATATATATATGAGATGATTGTGCTTTCAGTTCCTCTAAGACGAATTCATCCAGGAATTAAAGATGGAAGTTTAAACACAGAAGCCTTGAAAAAACTGAAAGAGTTGACAATTAAAAAACTAAAAAAAGAGCATAAACAAGAACAAAAAGAAGAAAATATTGACCCGCGATGGGACAAATTAAAGCAACTATTAACGGATAAATAATATAGTAAAATGGCACATCCTAAGAGAAAAATCTCCAAAACAAGAAGAGATAAGAGAAGAACACATTACAAAGCTACTGTAGCACAAATCGCTACTTGCCCAATTACTGGCGAAGCGCATTTATATCACAGAGCCTACTGGCATGAAGGAAAAATGTATTACAGAGGGCAAGTTGTTATAGATAAATCTGTAGCTGTTGCTTAATACATTTTTGTAAATGATATTTAAACTCTCACATAGTGAGAGTTTTTTTGTTGTTTATAATTTTCATCAAATAAGAACTACTAAAACGATAAGGATTAGATTTTTTTTTTGTAATTTTCGAGTCCTTTAGAAATTTTTCAAATGGCAGCATTTGGCTAGAAATAACAGATTAGAATGAATAAAATCACAGCCGCAATCACAGCTGTTGGAGCTTATGTTCCAGACTATGTGCTTACAAACAAAATTCTTGAAACATTGGTTGACACAAATGACGAGTGGATAACTTCAAGAACTGGAATCAAAGAAAGGAGAATTCTAAAAGATGACACTAAAGGAACATCTTTTTTAGCTATAAAAGCTGCGCTTGACTTAATAAAAAAAGCGAATATAGACCCACTAGAAATAGATTTGTTGCTTATGGCAACCGCAACTGCAGATATGCCAGTAGCATCTACAGGCGCTTATGTTGCAACAGAAATTGGAGCAACAAATGCTTTTGCTTATGACTTACAATCAGCTTGTTCTAGTTTTTTGTTTGGAATGTCAACCGCTGCAGCTTATATAGAATCGGGTAGATATAAAAAAGTATTATTGATTGGAGCCGACAAAATGTCCTCTATTGTTGATTATACAGATAGAGCAACTTGTATTATTTTTGGAGATGGTGCCGGTGCCGTATTATTCGAACCCAATTATGAAGGATTAGGTTTGCAAGACGAATTTTTAAGAACAGATGGAGATGGACGAGATTTCTTGAAAATGACAGCGGGAGGTTCGCTTTTTCCAGCTTCAGAACAAACAATTATGGATAATCAACATAGTATTATACAAGATGGTAAAACAGTTTTTAAATATGCGGTAACCTATATGGCAGATGCTTGTGAGCAAATTATGACAAGAAATAATTTGACCAATGAAGATGTAGCGTGGTTGGTACCACACCAAGCCAATAAAAGAATCATTGATGCAACGGCTAGCAGAATGAATTTAGAAGATTCAAAAGTGTTAATGAACATAGAAAGATACGGAAATACAACTTCTGCGACTTTACCTTTAGTTCTTAGTGATTTTGAACATTTATTTAAAAAAGGGGATACAATTATATTTGCCGCTTTTGGAGGCGGATTCTCTTGGGGATCTATTTACCTAAAATGGGCTTACGATAAAAAATAAATTATAACTAAAAACAAATAATTATGGATTTAAAAGAAATTCAAAATCTAATCAAATTTGTAGCAAATTCAGGGGTTGCTGAAGTTAAATTAGAGATGGATGATGTAAAAATCACCATTAGAACAACTTTAGAGGGGAATGTATCTGAAGCTACCTATGTTCAAATGCCAGCTCAGACAGCTCTTCAGCAAGCGGTAGCTCCTCAACAAATTGCTCCAGTAGCTGTAACTCCAGCAACTCCAGCAGCAGAAAATTCTCATTACATCACTATTAAATCTCCAATTATTGGAACTTTTTATAGAAAACCATCACCAGATAAACCTGTGTTTGTTGAAGTAGGAAGTACAATTGCTAAAGGAAATGTACTTTGTGTTATTGAAGCAATGAAATTATTTAATGAAATTGAATCTGAGGTTTCTGGTAAAATTGTTAAAATTTTAGTTGATGATATGTCGCCGGTAGAATACGACCAACCTTTGTTCTTGGTAGATCCATCATAAGAAATTATAAATTATAAATTATAATTTTTGAATGATGACTTATCATTATTTGAAATAATTTAAAATTTAAAATTCAACATTTAAAATCTCAAAAAAGATGTTTAAAAAAATATTAATTGCAAATAGAGGAGAAATTGCGCTTCGTATCATTAGAACGTGCAAAGAAATGGGCATCAAAACGGTAGCAGTTTATTCTACTGCCGATGCCGAAAGCTTACACGTAAAATTTGCCGATGAAGCAGTTTGTATAGGCCCGCCTCCAAGCAACTTGTCCTACTTAAAAATGTCAAGTATTATTGCTGCTGCCGAAATTACTAATGCTGATGCAATACATCCAGGATATGGATTTTTATCCGAAAATTCAAAATTTTCAAAAATATGTCAAGAACATAACGTTAAATTTATAGGTGCATCACCTGAAATGATTGACAGAATGGGTGATAAAGCTTCGGCCAAAGCCACTATGAAAGCAGCAGGAGTTCCTTGTGTTCCGGGTTCTGAAGGACTTTTAGAATCTTTTGAACAAGCGCAAGAACTTTCAAGAAAAATGGGATATCCTGTAATGCTAAAAGCAACTGCTGGAGGTGGAGGAAAAGGAATGCGTGCCGTTTGGAAAGATGAGGAGTTGCTAAAAGCTTGGGAAAGTGCTCGTCAAGAATCAGCTGCAGCTTTCGGAAATGACGGAATGTATTTAGAGAAACTTATTGAAGAACCAAGACATATTGAAATCCAAATTGTGGGCGATTCTTATGGAAAAGCTTGTCATCTTTCAGAAAGAGATTGTTCTGTACAAAGACGTCATCAAAAGCTTACCGAAGAAACTCCTTCACCATTTATGACCGATGACTTACGTAAAAAAATGGGTGCAGCAGCAGTAAAAGCTGCGGAATTCATCAAGTATGAAGGTGCAGGAACAGTAGAATTTTTGGTAGATAAGCACCGAAATTTCTATTTTATGGAAATGAATACCCGAATTCAAGTGGAACACCCCATTACGGAACAAGTTATTGATTATGATCTAATTCGCGAGCAAATTATGGTTGCTGCAGGCATTCCAATTTCTGGTAAAAATTATTTGCCACAATTACACGCTATCGAATGTCGTATCAATGCCGAAGATCCTTATAATGATTTCAGACCATCACCAGGAAAAATAACGACTCTTCATATGCCTGGAGGTCACGGAGTTCGTTTAGATACTCACGTATATTCAGGTTATACCATTCCGCCAAATTACGATTCTATGATTGCAAAATTAATCACAACGGCTCAAACCCGTGAAGAGGCAATTAGCAAAATGAGAAGAGCTTTGGATGAATTTGTAATTGAAGGAATAAAAACTACCATTCCATTTCACAGACAATTAATGGATGATCCAAGATATATTGCCGGAGATTATACAACAGCTTTTATGGATACTTTTAAAATGAATGATCCGGAATAAAGCTTGATTTATATTTATAAAAAACCCCATTTTTTTTGAAAATGGGGTTTTTTGTTTTTAAAAAGTAGCAACCTATTACAAAGTTTCTTTCAGCCATTTGAAAAATTCTTTTTGCCAAACCAACGCATTTTGAGGTTTTAAAACCCAGTGATTTTCTTCAGGAAAATACAATAATCTGCTTTTTATTCCTAGCATTTGTGCCGCTTGAAACGCTTCTTGGGCTTGACCAATCGGCACTCTGAAATCAATTCCACCTTGAATAATTAGTATGGGTGTATTCCATTTTTCTACTCGGCTGGCGGGATTGAATGTCGTGTAGCCTTTTTGAGCAATAGCATTGTCTTTTTCCCAATAAGCACCACCAAAATCCCAATAGTTAAAGAAAACCTCTTCGGTTGTGCCAAACATACTTTGAGTATTGAAAACGCCATCGTGAGCGATAAAAGTTTTGAATCTGTTGTTGTGTATTCCAGCCAAATAAAATGCGGAATAACCACCATAACTAGCTCCAATACAACCTAAACGGGTTTTGTCAACATATTTTTCTTTGGCTACATCATCAATCGCCGAAAGGTAATCGTCCATAACTTGTCCGCCCCAATCTTTGCTTATTTGCTCGTTCCATTCTACACCGTGACCTGGCATTCCGCGACGATTTGGCGCCACAACTATATAACCATTGGCTGCCATTAATTGAAAATTCCAACGGAAGGAATAGAATTGTGTTAATGCAGATTGTGGTCCACCTTGACAATAAAGCAATGTTGGGTATTTTTTTGAAGCATCAAAATTTGGAGGAAGAATCACCCAAACCAACATTTTTTTACCATCGGTTGTGGTGACATATCTTCTTTCGGTTTTGCCTAACGATAATTTGGAATAAACATCATCATTGATTTTTGTCAATTGTAACCAAGTTTTTTTCTTTAGATTAAAAGAATAAATTTCTGCAGCGTGGTTCATATCGGTTCGGGTAACAATGATATTATCTCTAGATAAACTTACCAAACTGGCAACATCAAAATCGCCATTGGTCAATGGAATTACTTGAGGTAATTTCTTGGTTAAACCCGGAAAGTCAACTTCAAATAATTGAATTGTTCCGTCAATTGGCGCTTGAAAATATACTTTTTTTCCATCAGCACTCCAAAGAAAACTTTCGACAGTTCCGTCCCAATTCGCCGTCAAATTGATATTCATTCCTTTGAAATTGACAATAATATCGTTTTTATCAGCTTCATAACCATCGCGTTTCATTTGCAACCAAGTTAAATTTCCTGTTGGCGAAAATGCAGGATGCGTGTCATAACCTAAGTTGCCTTCGGTTCTATTGATGGTTTTTTTAGTCTCTAAATTGTATTCGTAAATATCAGTATTTGTGCTAATTGCATAAGCTGTTCCTGATTTTTTCTTGCAAACATATAAAATGCTTTTGCTGTCTGGCGACCAAATATAATCTTCGTCTCCACCAAAAGGTTTTTGTGGACTATCGAAATTTTCATCTTTCAAAATGTCAATTCCAACGGAGTCTTCTTTGTTTTCTTTATAAAAAACGTGATCAAATTTTCCTTCGTTCCATTTATCCCAATGGCGATAATTCAATCCGTTGTAGATTTGTGCATTTGATTTTTCCAGTTCTGGATAGAAATCTTTTCCGTGTACTTTATCAATTTTCACTTCTTCATTGTAAACAATATATTTCCCGTCTGGAGAAATGTTTTTGTCTTTCAACAAATCTTTGGTATCTGGAACCTCGGTTGGATTTCCACCATTTATGGGTAAAGTATAAAATTTAGAATTTGATTTATTTTCTTCGGCAGAAGGAATATCTACTTTGTAAACTATATTTTTTTCGTCTTTAGAAATACCCAAAGGGGTTACTCTACCTAGTTTCCAGAGCAACTCTGGAGACATTACGTTTTGTGCTATTGTATTTAAACTCATCATTGTCAAGGTTATAAATGCTATTTTATTCATTGTAAAAAATGTTTTTTTTATGACTTAAAAGTAATGATTTTATTCCAAAAAAAAAGCTATCTCAATCGAGATAGCTCTTAATTTTAAATTATAAAAAGACTATTGTTTGATAAAGCGATTTACCGAAGTTGATTCCTTATCAGTAACTTCTAAAACATAGATTCCAGCACTGATATTGGAAACATCAATAGAACCATTTGAAAGTTTTCCGTTCATTATTGCTTGACCTAACATATTATAAACTTTAAATATAGCATTTTCAGAAACTGAAGATACATTTAAAATTGATGTTGTTGGATTAGGGTACAATTTAATTTCTGTGATTGCTTTTCCAGAAGGATTGGCAATTTTAGCAACGGTTGAAACTATGTTTACAGTGTAATCTTCAACTTGACCTGATGCAAATGTTTCGCACATTGTTGGGATAGCATTGTATTTCATCGAAACTCTCATTCTTGTTGCGCCAACTGTTGCTGTAGCAGGAATAGTAAATGTTCCGGAAACAGGAGTTGTTGTTGAAGCTGCTTTTGTCCAAACTTGTTCTCCAGCATCTGCAAAATCACCGTCTCCATTATAATCTATCCAAACAGCATATCCTTCTTTTCTTTTTGTGCTTGTCCAAGATGGAGTTATTGTAATTGTATAAACAGTTCCCCTAGTTGCATTAGTCGAAATGGCTGTATAGTTTACGTAACCAGTACCGCCAGTCGTAGTGTTGTTGATGGTTCCAAAAACCACTTTGCCAATTGTTTCACTTGCCACACTAGTTCCTTGTGAGGTACAATATGCTGGAGCCAAAGTTGTAACATTTACTATGTTACTTGAAGTTGAAATATTTCCAACAGCATCTTTAGCTTTTACTGAAAAAGTATAAGCTGTCGAAGCCGTTAAACCACTCACAGTATAACTTGTAGAAGAGGTTGTTCCTAAAAGAGTAGCTCCATTATAAACATCATATCCAGTAACTGCAGCATTATCTGTTGAAGCTGTCCAAGATAAAGTAGTCGTGGTTGAAGTAGTTCCAGAAGCAACCAAACTTGTTGGAGCAGTTGGAACAATTGTGTCAGCAACAATTACAGTTTGATTTTGAGTGGCGGTATTTCCATTACCATCATTATAAGTCCAAACAATTGCGAAAGTTCCCTGTGTTGAATATGTCAAAGGGCTTGGAGTTGTTCCTATAATAGTTCCAACACATGCATCTGTTGCAGTTGGAGCAGTAACGGTAACCGTAGTTTGTCCTGTTGCATTTGCCAAAGTTGTTACATCAGCTACAGGAGCAACGGTATCATCTACAATTACTGTTTGGTTTTGAGTTGAGGTATTTCCGTTACCATCATTATAAGTCCAAGTAACGATTGTTGTTCCTTGGGTTGTGATAGGAAATACTGTAGCAGTTGTTCCAATTGCTGCGCCAGTACAACTACTTGTAGCAGTTGGTGCTGTTGCAGTTGCAGAACATTGTCCAGTTATTGTTGGTAAAACAGTTACGTCAGCAACAGGTGCACAAACAGATACAAAAGTTATAGTTTGACTTGTTGTTGTACCGCAAGAATTAAATACGGTAATCGAAGCTGTTCCTCCAGTTGCTATATCGGCAGCAGGAATAGCAGCACTAAGTTCAGTAGAACTAACAAATGTTGTTGCTCTGTTTGTTCCATTCCATCTAACAATTGATTCGCCATTTACAAAATTTGTTCCGTTTACGGTTAAAGCAAAATCGCTTCCGCCTGATGCTATTGTAGTTGGAGTAATAGAAGCTAACGTAGCAATTGGTTTTACCGCTACGATTACTTCGTCTCTTAACCCTTTTGCAGGAGCAAATTTCCAATTGAAGAATGGCAAGAAAGTTCCAGAACCGCTATTAGCAGTAATAGAAACTGTTCCGTTTGTCAATGGATAAATAATTCCAGATGTTGCCACCACTAAGTTAGTAGAGGATATTTGTCTCGAAACTAATCGCAATCCTGTAGCTACTGGTAAAAAGAAATTCAAATCAATATCTTGACTTCCTGAAGCCGTTAATCGAACGACTTTTGATTCCAGCATTTTGCCTGTACTATCTTGTAATTCTACTAGAATTTGTCCAATAGCTGAAGCATTTACTAATACTGATTTTAATTTTGTAGGTGCAGTACAATTAAATATTAAATACCTATTGGCTACAGCCGTATTTGTACTAGAAGTCCCAGTTGCGGTTGTAGGACCAACATTTGCTGGCGTTACTTCACTTTCAGCAAAATAGGATGTCGTTGCATTTAATATTGGAGTTGTAAAAGAAGTTCCCGTTCCAACTGCAGTTGTTGCAGTTGCAGAATCGTACCATTTTATTGTTCCTGATCCAGTTGCTGTTAAAGTTGCAGTTTGTCCTTGACAAATGGTAACATCACTACTTGCTGTAGGCAAACTAGTTGTTGGAATCATTATTACATTTAAATTTGTGGCAACTCCATTAGTTATTGTTGCTGAAATTGTTTGAGTTGCATAACCTGGCGCTTCAAAAATAACGTTGTAAGTTCCTGCTATTTGTACTTTATGATAATCTCCTTTTGTTGCAGAGGTTTCTACCCAAGCACCGGAGTTATCAAGAGTTCCGGCAATGTAAACTTTAGCATGAATTGGATTTCCTGAAGCATCTGTTACAATTCCTTGCAGACCATAACTTGCTTGTTTTACCAAGTTTAACAATGCTTGTTTGTTTCTATCCCAGTAAAATAGTAAAGTAGAGGCTAATGGAAATTTAGTTGCCGAAATTTCAATTGTCATTTCTTTATTATGGTTATAAAAGTTGTTATTATCTTGTCTTCCGCCTTTTACAGTATACCATATAGCGCCATTTGTCGTTCCTGGAAATTGACCTGTTCCGTATACATCATCCAAATATCCCAAGTTACCATCAACAGTTTGTGCTGATTGAGCATATTCTTGTGAAATATATCTAAAATAACTGTCGTGTGGATGAATGCTCACTGCAGAAGCACCAGTTGCAGATGTAGAAGTATCCCAAGGGAAATTTACCACTTCGGCACCACCATGATAGTTGGCAGCTAAAACAAAATTTCGGGTTTGCTCAAAACTCAAGAATGCTAAAGTTTCAGGTTGATATGCTAATCCATCAGGATGTATTCCGCCTATTGGATCTGGATAATTTCTATTCAAATCTACTCCGTTAGCGTTAGCCCTTGTAGCAGTATTCCCGGTAGAATTCAGAATATCATTTCCTGCAGTTTTGTATGACCCATCAGGGTTTGCCAATGGGCAAATGTATATTTCAGTTCCGTTTACAAGATTTGTAACTTCGGATAGTGAACCATAATTTGTTAAAAGATAATCTATAAGGTGCAACATTGTTGGATAGCCCGTAATTTCGTCACCGTGCATAGATGAGGTATATAAAAATTCTGGTTCTGTTTCATCAGTTGAAGCATTATCAGAAATTTTAAGAACATACAAAGCTCTTCCATTTGGTGTTGTCCCAATATTTTGTAAAGTACATAAATTAGGGTAAGTATTTGCCCAATAATTCATCTTAGCTACATATTCAGAATATTGAGGATAGGAATCCCAAGCAGTGTCCCAAGTTGAAGCAATTTTGCCATTCTTTTTAGTTCTAATTTCCTGTGCAATTTCGTTGTCAGCTGCAGTTACGTTGAAAGGCAATCCGTAAGTAAGAAACTTTTCAAATTGAGTCTTATTTGCATAAGCTTCAACTTCTAAATTTTTTTGATCAACTCGTCTGTGACTTACTGAAAGAATCTCATTCAATTCAAAAAATTGACTTTGACTAGTGGCTTTAAAGGTAAATATAACCTCTCCCTTTTCGGCTAAATATTTATTTGCTCTTTCGAGTGATGTGCTTTTTTGCGCAAATAAAGCGGTAGTAAAAAACACCAAAAACAATGTGAAACAAGTAATTCTTTTCATAATAATTTTGATTTAGGTTTTCAAATCTATAATAAATATTTTATAACGAGCGTTAAATGGCACATACTTTATGCTTTC
>JAEMQE010000253.1 GCA_022758945.1 Lentimicrobium sp.
GTTTTTTGGGTCTTGGATAATTGCTCTTAACTCATCCTCGGTAGTTCTCTTTCCTTCTAATATATTGGCTTCGGTGGTCCATCCTTTTTTAGAAGATTCTCCTCGATAGGCTGAATTAATTAATTTATTTAAAGAAGAAACGTCTTCTAGTGTTGCTTTTGTAATCATGGGTAATTCTACTATTCCGGTTTGTGGTTTTGTATTTTTCAAAGTTAAAAAAAATCAAAACAAAAAGACATTTGATTGCAGTTGAATTTTTGTGTTTTCTTTTTGTTTTCATTAGCAGGATTTTCACTTAAAAAAATTCCAATAATTCAGGCTGTTATTAGATTGTTAAATACTAAAAATAAATAGTTATAGTAATGAAAATCAGGTTATTTTTAATCCTAATATCAATTTTTTTTGTTAACTTTGAGTAACTGATTTTTACAACAATTTAATATACATAAAAAATGAAAACTTTACATGTTATTTGGTTATTGGTGATGGCTTGTGTACTTAACACAATGCTTGTTTTTGGACAATCAGAATCTCAAAAGAATAAAATTATTGCTGACTGCGGTACAGCAAAGGCGGAGTTCATTGCAGCTGACGGTCTTATGAAATCGCTTTTTGACAAATCTTATGGTTATGTCATCTTTCCTAATGTAGGTAAAGGAGGAATAGGAGTTGGAGGAGCTGCCGGAAACGGGGTTGTTTATGAACAAAATAAGATGGTAGGTTCGGCCAAGTTATCGCAAGTAAGCATTGGATTCCAGGCAGGAGGACAAGCTTATCGTGAAGTGATATTTTTTGAGTCCAAAAAAGCCTTGGATCGGTTTAAAAGCAGTCAATTGGAATTCTCTGCTGATGTTTCGGCTGTAGCCGTAAAATCTGGCGCCTCAGCCAATGCTAAATATACTAAAGGTGTTATGGTGTTTTCTATGCAGAAAGGTGGTCTTATGTATGAAGCATCCGTTGGTGGACAGAAGTTTAAATTTAAATCAATGTAATATGGTTTTTGCTAGAGAAATTCGAGCAATATGAGTTGATACTACAAACACAAAAAAACCGCAGATTTTATAACTTTTAAAATCAGCGGTTTTTTTATCCGGGCACGTTTTACCCCAAAAACATTTTCAATTCCTCGTAAGTTTTGATTTTCACGCTTACTTTCTCTTTGTTCAACACACTTTCAATTTGTGTTGGAATCGGAAGCTGGATATTCAAAGCGGGTTCCACCACATCCAAAAATTTGATAGGATGTGCGGTTTCCAAGAAAATTCCAATTGCATTTGGATGATTTTTTAATTCTTTTTTTAAACCTAAATAACCCACTGCTCCGTGAGGCTCGGCGATATAACCATCGGTTTTGTAGATGGTTTTCATGGTGCTCAAAGTTTCGGCATCGGTATAAGAAAACGAAGAAAAATCTTTTTTGAATAGCTCCAAATCGTTGTCGTACATTTCCTGAATTCGAATAAAATTACTTGGATTCCCAACATCCATAGCGTTCGAAATCGTCGCTTTAGAAGGTTTTGGGTCGTAATTCCCTTTTTCTAAAAATCTTGGAACCGTATCATTCACATTGGTCGAAGCCACGAAATGTTCGATGGGTAAACCTAATTTTTTTGCCATTATTCCAGCGCAAATATTCCCGAAATTTCCACTTGGACAAGAAAATACTAATGGTTTGTTTTGTGATTTCAATTGTTTGTAAGCAAAGAAAAAGTAAAACATTTGAGGTAACCAACGCGCAATATTAATCGAGTTGGCCGAAGTTAGGTTGTGATGCGTCAGACTTTCGTCCAAAAAAGCTTTTTTGACCATATCCTGACAATCGTCAAAAACACCGTCTACTTCCAATGCTTTGATGTTTTGTCCCAAAGTGGTCAATTGTCTTTCCTGAATGTCGCTCACTTTTCCCGAAGGATATAAAATAATAACTTCCACCCCTTTTACACCAAGAAAACCACTTGCCACAGCACCACCGGTATCGCCAGAAGTGGCTACCAGAACCGTATTTTTATTGTCTTTTTTGTCTTTATTGAAATAACCCAAACAACGGGACATAAAACGAGCTCCCACATCTTTGAATGCCATTGTTGGCCCGTGATACAATTCTAAGGCGTAAATTCCTTCTTCTACTTTCTCTGTTGGGAAATCGAAACACAAGGTTTCGGCTATTATTTCTTTTAAAATTTCGGTTGGTATTTCGTCGCCCACAAATTGTTGAATGGTTTCGTATGCCATTTCCTCATTGCTTAAGTTTTCGATATTCTCGAAAAATTCTGGAGTTAATGGAGTTATAGATTCCGGAAAATACAATCCTTTATCGGTTGCTAATCCTTGTATTACGGCTTCTTCGAAAGAAACTTTTGGGGCATTGTGGTTTAAACTGTAGTATTTCATTTCTAAATTTTAGATTTTAGATTTTAGATTTTAGATTTTTTAGCAACTTGGGTTACATCTGAAATCTAAATTTTTAAATCTAAAATAGGTTTTTAATTCCCCCTTCGGGGGTTAGGTGGCTATTATGCTTACTCCATCTGGATTCACTTTCGAAACGTGAATTTCATAGGGTAAATTGATTTCGTCATAAACGGCACTCATCGCTTTTGCGATTTTCTCGGCGGTCTCTTTTCCTTTGCTTAGAGCAAAAATAGAAGGACCAGAGCCTGAGATTCCAGAACCCAAGGCTCCGTTTTCATATGCGGTTTTTTTGATTAAATCAAAACCAGGAATCAGCATGCTGCGAACCGGTTCGATAATTTCATCGTGTAAGGAGCGACCAATCAAATCGTAATCATTGGTGTACAATCCTGCGACTAATCCGCCTACATTTCCCCATTGGGTAATGGCACTTTTCAGGGAAACAGTTTGTTTTAATACGGAACGTGCATCCGAAGTTTTCAACTCAATTTGAGGATGCACCACGGTAGCGTATAATTCTGATGGGCTGTCAATTTTGACAATGTCTAAAGGATTCGAGCATCTTACTAAAGTAAAACCGCCCAACAGGCAAGGAGCCACATTATCGGCGTGGGCATTTCCACTGGCTAATTTTTCGCCTTGCATCGCAAATTTCACCAATTCTTTTCTGGTAAAAGGTTTTCCTAACAATTCGTTAATACCAAAAACAGCTCCGGCAGAACTGGCGGCACTGCTTCCGATTCCGCTTCCGGCTTTGATATTTTTGTAGATTTCGATTTCAAATCCGAAGTCAATATCAATAGCAATGTCAATATCAAAATCAATGTCGTAATCTATTGGAATGTATTTATTTCCAGCTTTTTTTATGGATTTTAACATTGCTAAAGCGGCAACACCAGCTACATTGTTTTCGGTTTCTAATGGTAAATCAGCTCCAACAATTTTAGTAATGCGAACGCCTTTTATATTGGATTTTCGAATAATCATTTCGTCACCCGCAGTATCTAAACACAATCCAAGTACATCAAATCCACAGGAAAGATTGGCGATGGTTGCAGGGCAAAATAGTTTTATTTCTGTCATAAGTAAGCCCCTCCCGACCTCCCCAAAGGGGAGGAGTATAGAGGAATTAATAGTTAATAATTATCTTAAACCTCACCAAATTCCCCCTTTGGGGGTTAGGGGGCTATATATTTCCAACACGGATTACATCGGCAAAAATTCCCGAAGCGGTTACCGCAGCACCTGCGCCAGCACCTTTTATCAATAAAGGTTGGTCGATATAACGGTCGGTGTAAAATTGTACAATATTGTCTTTTCCTTCCAAATTATAGAACGGACTTTCTTTTGGGATGAATTCTAATCCCACGCTGGCTTTTCCGTTTTCGAAAGTCGCAACGTATTTCAGACGACAATCTTTTGCTTTGGCTTCTGCCAATAAGTTTTCGAAATGCGCAGCATTCTTGATTAATGACTTGAAAAAATCTTCGTTATTAGTTGTTGCCAAACATTCTGCTGGCAAAAATGATCTGTTAGCAATATCTTCGATGTCGAATTGGTAGCCACTTTCGCGAATTAAAATCAGAATTTTTCTGGCTACATCCACACCGCTCAAGTCAATTTTTGGATCGGGTTCGGTAAATCCTTGTACTCCCGCTTCTTTTACCACATCGTGGAAAGAATTTTTTTCGTCAAAATTGTTGAAAATAAAGTTCAAACTTCCTGATAAAACCGCTTGGATTTTGTTCACTTTATCTCCTGATGCAATCAAATGTTTCAGGGTGTCAATAATGGGCAACCCTGCACCCACATTGGTTTCGAACAAAAAAGGTGCATTGTATTTTCTGGATAAATTTTTCAGGTTTTTGTAATTGTCATAGGCTGATGAACAGGCAATTTTATTACAGGTCACTACGGCAATATTTTGTCTTAAATACTGTTCATAAGTCTCGGAAACCGTTTGATTTGCGGTAATATCCACAAAAATACTGTTGCGTAAATTGAGTTCCTTTACCTTTGAAATAAAGGCTTCTTTGCTGGCTGTTTCTCCATTATCCAATAGCGCTTGCCAATTTTTTAAATCGATTCCCTCTTCGTCAAAGAGCATTTTTCTGGAATTGGACACGGCAGCCACTCGCAGGTTTATTTTTAGATTTTCTTTTAGGAATTTCTTTTGTTGGTTGATTTGTTCGATGAATTTTTCGCCCACATTTCCAACTCCCATCACGAACAAGTTCAATTGTTTGGTGTTTTCCTCGAAGAAGTTTTCGTGAAGCGTGTTCAATGCTTTTTTAACATCTCTTTCGTTGATTACTGCCGAAATATTTCTCTCCGAAGCCCCTTGTGCAATCGCACGAATGTTGACATTGTTTTTACCCAAAGTGCTGAACATTCGACCACTTAATCCTTGGTGGTTTTTCATATTTTCACCTACCAAAGCAATGATGCAAAGATCTTTTTCGACGATGCAAGGATCGATTTTGTGTTGCGAAATTTCTTGTTGGAATGCTTTGTTGATGGCATTCTCCGCTTTGTGGGCATCGCTATTTAATATTCCAATACAAATAGAATGTTCGGATGAGGCTTGAGTGATGAAAATAATATTGATATTTTCGTGTGACAAAACTTCGAATAATCGTTTGGAAACTCCAGCAACTCCAACCATTCCGGAACCTTCTAAAGTGATTAGCGTGATATTATCGATGTGGCTTATTCCTTTTACCGGACTGGTATGCGAATTGTCTTGGTTTGAAATAAAAGTCCCGTAAGCTTCCGGTTCGAAAGTGTTTTTAATCCAAATTGGGATGTTTTTTTTGAAAACGGGTTGAATTGTTGGCGGATACAACACTTTGGCACCAAAATGCGACAATTCCATCGCTTCCTGATACGAAATGGTAGCAATAGGTTGGGCTTGTTTTACAATTTTAGGATTGGCAGTAAACATTCCGTTGACGTCAGTCCAGATTTCTAATTCGGAAGCGTTCAAGGCTCCAGCCAAAATTGCTGCTGTGTAATCAGAACCACCACGACCTAATGTTGTGCCAATTCCTTCTTCGGTAGAAGCTATAAAACCTGGCATTACTACAATTTGAGAATCAATTGAAGTAAAATAATCGGCAATTAATTGATTAGTAAGTTGGAAATTTACGGCAGCTTTTCCAAAGTTATTATTGGTTTTTATCAGTTCGCGACTGTCTTTGTAACCCGAATTTTTATGTTTTTGTTTGAAGGCTTCGGCAATAATATAAGATGATAATAATTCGCCAAAACTTAGAATCGTATCGGAAGTTCTTGGAGATAATTCGCCTAAAAGGAAACATCCGTCCAATAAAGTTTCGAGGTGGTTGATGATTCTTTTGATGTGGCTTAACAAACCACTTTGTTCGCTAACTGGGATTAATTCTTTGATAGCATCAAGGTGTTTTTTTTCGATTTCGGCGACTATTTCTTTGTAACTTTCGTCGTTTGATGCTGCTTTTTGAGAAGCAAGAACCAGTAAATCTGTGACTTTGGTAAAGGCAGAAACGACTACAACTAGTTTTTCCTGTTCCGCTTTTTTGATAACTATATCTAATACAAGTTTTATGTTTTGTGCATTGGCAACTGAAGTTCCGCCAAATTTTAATACTCTCATTTTGTTGTTTTTATTTTAAAATGCAAATGGTTTTTATACCCCTATGAACTCTCTTCCTTTAGAAAAAAGCACGAAAACTGGATTATATGTAAAATGTATACCCCTAAAGGGTAGTCGTAGTTGTAGTAGTGGTGAAAGTAACAGAAAATGAAACCCAATTTTGAGTTGTTATCGAAGAATGATATGTTTTGCTGTTATTTGCCATTTGATTTTTCAAAAGTACAGTTTTTTATAAAACAACAAAACCTTTTATTCTGTTTTTACGAATATTTTAAAAAACACAGGGCAAAAAAAAGAATATTAAATATTTTACCTTCAAAATCTTGCTTTTTAATATTGGTTTATGGAATTTTGACCCCTCAAACGCCACTATTCAAATGGATAATACACATTATATAAGTACCGAAGTACTTTCGCTGGAAGCACTACAAGAAATTATTTCGCATCATAAATCGTTGGCTTTATCCGATGAAGCCAAGATTAATATCCAAAAATGCAGGGATTATCTCGATGCTAAAATGGCTTCGCATACGAAACCTATTTATGGTATCAATACGGGTTTTGGTTCGCTTTGTAACGTTAAAATTTCGAATGAAAACCTTTCGAAACTGCAGGAAAATCTCGTAAAATCACATTCTTGTGGAACAGGCGAGGAGGTTCCTAATGAGATTGTGAAATTGATGTTGTTGCTTAAAATACAGTCGTTGAGTTATGGACATTCCGGGATTCAATTGCAGACAGTGGAACGATTAGTTGATTTTTATAATAATGATGTTTTACCTATAGTTTATACTCAAGGTTCGCTTGGCGCTTCGGGTGATTTGGCTCCTTTGGCTCATTTGTCTTTGCCATTATTGGGCGAAGGTGAAGTGTTTTTTGAAGGTAAAAAGGTCCATTCGAGCGAAGTTTTAAAGCATTTCAATTGGAAGCCAATTGTATTGCAATCCAAAGAAGGTTTGGCTTTGCTTAACGGAACGCAATTTATGAGTGCTTATGGTGCCCATATTTTGATGAAAGCAAGCAAATTCTCTTATTTGGCGGATTTAATTGGAACCATTTCCTTGGAAGGATTTGATGGAAGAATTGAGCCTTTTCACGAATTGATTCATTTTATTCGTCCACACAAAGGGCAAATTGTAACGGCCAATCGCGTGAAAGAATTTTTGGATGGAAGCGAAATTATCAGTCAGGAGAAAACGCATGTTCAGGATCCGTATTCTTTTCGATGTATTCCACAGGTTCACGGCGCTTCAAAGGATGCGATTGATTATGTAAAAAAAGTTTTCAAGACCGAAATCAATTCGGTCACGGATAATCCGAATATATTTATCGAAAGTGACCAGATTATTTCCGGAGGGAATTTTCACGGTCAACCTTTGGCTTTAGCCTTGGATTTTATAGCGATTGCTTTGGCCGAATTGGGTAGTATTTCCGAAAGGAGGACTTATCAACTGATATCAGGTTTACGAAATCTTCCTGCTTTTTTGGTGGACAATCCGGGTTTGAATTCGGGTTTAATGATTCCGCAATATACGGCTGCCAGCATTGCGAGCCAGAATAAACAATTGTCCACGCCAGCAAGTGTGGATAGTATTGTGTCGAGCAATGGTCAGGAAGATCACGTGAGTATGGGCGCCAATGCTGCCACAAAAGCCTTGCGCGTGATGGAAAATCTAGAACGAATTCTTGCTATTGAATTGATGAATGCTTCGCAAGCCATAGAATACCGACGACCATTGGAATCGAGCGATTTTATTGAAATGTTTTTGAAATCGTATCGCGAGGAAGTTCCGTTGGTGAAGGAAGATCGAATTTTGCATTATGACATTGAGAAAACGATAGCTTTTTTGAAAAGTTTTGAAATTGATGTTAATTGTTAACAATTACTTAACATTAGCATGAAATAAAGAAGTAATTTTGTTCTCTAAAAATTAACAAATGTCATTAAATAGTATTTTTCAATTTTTGGTCCCAAAAGACAAAAAATTCTTCCCACTTTTTGAGGAAGCCTCAGCTAATCTAGTTCAATTAGCTTCCATTTTGCACGAAGCAGTAAATCTTCCTTTGAAAGAGAGAGACGAACTTTTCTTAAAAATAGATGAACTGGAACAAAAAGGAGAAGATATCACTCGTTTGACCAATCTTGAATTGAGCCGAAATTTTATTACCCCATTCGATAGAGAAGACATCCACTCCTTGATTACTTCCATTGATAATGTTGCCGATTATCTTCACGGCGCTTCTAGCAGAATGCGATTGTATCAAGTTGCTAAGATTACAAAATCCATCAGAAAATTGACCGAAATTAATCTTGAAGCATGTCAGAATATTGACATTGCTGTTAAAGAATTGAGGAATTTGAAGAATATGAAAAAAATTACTGATGCTTGTTCCAGAATTAACAAATTGGAAAGTAAATCAGATAATGTTTACGACAAGGCTGTAGCGGATCTTTTTGAAAACGAAACCGATGCTAAAAACATTATCAAATACAAAGAAGTATTGTCCGTATTAGAATCGGCAGCTGATAAATGTAAAGGAGTAGCCAGTGTTTTAGAATCAATTTCTGTAAAACATTCGTAATATTTTGGAGGTTTAAGGATTGAAAAGAGGAGTCTTTTTAATCTGCAAACTCTGAATTTTTCAATTTTTCAAATCAAATTATGGAATTTACTCTACTTTTATTTATCATTGGTTTAGCATTAATTTTTGATTACATCAATGGTTTTCACGATGCTGCCAATGCCATTGCCACAGTTGTAGCCACAAAGGTTTTAACGCCATTTCAAGCCGTACTTTGGGCTGCTTTTTTTAACTTTTTAGCGTATTGGGTTTTTGGTTTGGGTGTTGCTAATACTGTGGCGAAGACTGCGAATGCTAGTGAAATAAATTTAACTGTCATACTTGCGGGAGTTATTGCTTCAATTATTTGGAATTTGATTACTTGGTGGCAAGGAATTCCTTCGAGTTCTTCGCATACTTTAATTGGAGGTTTCGCCGGAGCAGCGATTGCTCATGCGATTGCCTTGCATGGATTTTCTGATTATACTATTGTTGTAGATAATGTAGCACAAACCAGACATTGGTATAATATTGTAAGTTGGTATAAAGAAGGAAAAGATGGCGGAATGCCTTCGGGAGTTGTGGTTATCATTGCATTTATTATTTTGGCACCCTTGTTAGGAGCTTTAATTTCCTATTTTATTTCTATTTGGTTGTTGTATGCCTCTAAGAAAAGTATATTACCTAAGTTGTTTACTATTGCCCTAATGATTATCTCAAGTTGGTTTGTTTATAGCCAAATTGTTTTTAACATAGAGAAACCTCGTTTTGAATCTCATTTTTGGAGTGTTCTATTAGATCATGAGAACATTAAATGGTTTTTAGTTGCTTTTATAATCTTATCCATTTCTACATTTGCCTTGACATTTAGTAGTTTGAGTTTACATAAAGCAGATGCGGTTTTGAAAAAAATGCAACTTTTATCTTCGGCTGCTTTTAGTTTAGGTCACGGTGGAAATGATTCGCAAAAAGTTATGGGAATTATTGCAGCAGCAGTGGCTGTTTACATCAATCAGACGCATTCTCTCATCCTAAATCTCCCACATTGGTTGCAAGTAATACTTCCAGATGATGATAAAGGTATCAAAGGAGTAATGCCTGAGTGGATTCCTTTGGTTTGCTATACTGCTATTGCGCTAGGAACACTAAGTGGCGGTTGGAAAATTGTGAAAACAATGGGTTCCAAAATCACCAAAGTAACTTCATTTGAAGGAGTTGCTGCCGAAACTGCAGGCGCTTTGACACTATATTTTACCGAACATTTTAAAATCCCAGTAAGTACCACTCATACTATTACAGGTTCTATTATTGGAGTTGGATTAACTAAACGTGTTTCAGCGGTTCGTTGGGGAGTGACCGTAAGTTTATTGTGGGCTTGGGTTTTGACTATTCCTGTTTCGGGATTATTGGCTACTATTGTATATTATATATTGAGTTTGTTTTTGGGGTAGTTTAGCGTAAATTACTCATCAAAATAGGTGCTTTTCAGCAGTAGTTGATAAAAAGAAAGTTACCTCTATTTTGAGTAAAGGATAAATCTTAATAATATTTTATGAATTCTCATAAAATATTTTCATAACTTTGTGTGTTGATAAAATGCAATGACAAAAAAATTTCACATAGTACTACTGATTGTTACGATTGGTTTCTTCCTGATGCCAACCTTGACTTATTCTTGTGAAATGAAATCCGGAAAATCTTGTTGTAATAAAGAAATGTCTTCTTCTAATGAAAAGATGGATTGTTGTAAGAATAGCAATCATTCAAAAAGTAAAGACAAAGACCACGATGGCCCTTGCAACGGAAAATGTGGACATTCTAATTGTACCACGTCATCAGTTCAATTCAGTGTTGCCTTTTTTGAGATAAAATTCAAAAGCAACAATTTTGATTTTTCAGAAAAAAAGCAAAATTATTTCAATTCAGAAACCAATCTTTCTTCTGGTTTCCATTCTATCTGGCTTATTCCCAAAATAAGCTAAACCCCATTTTTTACAGCCATAGTTCCGTCTTTTCTAAATCAAAAATTGGATTAACAATTTTGCGAATTTGACAGAATAAATATGGAAAATCTATAAATTTTCGCAGCTATTTTACAAAATCCTTGTGGATTATATGTAATAATTGCCGTATTTTGATATATCAATTTAAAACAACAAAAAAATGAAAACATTAATTATCGTACTAAGCGTATTCTTAGCAGTCAGCACCGCTGTATCAGCCCAATCTACTACAAAACCTTCAAAAGAAGAGGCTCAAAAAACAACTTATGTATGCCCAATGCATCCTGATCAAATGAGCATGAAAGAAGGAAAATGCAGCAAATGCGGAATGGAATTGGTAAAAACTACCCAAACACAGCCCAATTCAGCTGTCAAAGGAAGTCAGGCATCAACCGTTGTAGAGGCCAAATATATTTGTAAAATGGACGGTTCCACTTCAGATAAACCGGGAAAATGCCCTAAATGCGGAATGGAAATGACTAAAAAAGAAGCTCCAAAAGCAGTTTATGCTTGTCCAATGCATCCGAAAGTTATCGGAAAAAAAGGTGATAAATGTTCTAAATGCGGTATGGATTTGGAGAAAGTTGGAGGAGAAAAAAGTAAATAAAATCACAAATATTATTTCCAGAAATAGCAACCTATACCGTTTTGAAAATAGTATAGGTTTATTAATCAAATTTTAAAAATTTAACAAAATGAAAAATATAATTCTTTCAGTCCTAGCAATGGCTTTCTTACTGGTTTCATGTAACCAAAAAAACAAAGAAGTTGAAACAACAAATACTCCAATGATGGAGAAAGATACGACAATGATGATGAAGGATACCACGATGATGGAAAAAGATTCCACTATGATGAAAGACAGTAAAACTAAAATATATGCTTGTCCAATGCATCCGGAATCTCAGGGTAAATTGAACGACAAATGTCCAAAATGCGGAATGAAATTAACCGAAGAAGTTAAATAAATTCTCAATCTATTCCTTCTCGAAGTTTTGGGAAGGAATGGATTATTTATAATCAAAACCACATGGTAGAAAAACTAATATCGTTCTCGTTAAAAAACCGATTTATCGTTCTGCTAATTTCCGCTGCTTTATTTGGCTGGGGCATTTATAGTGTACAACAAAATCCCATTGATGCCATTCCCGATTTATCCGAAAATCAAGTTATTGTTTACACAGAATGGATGGGTCGAAGCCCTCAGGTTATCG
>JAEMQE010000291.1 GCA_022758945.1 Lentimicrobium sp.
TTTGTAACATTTCCCTACTTTTAGCAACAAATAAAAAATAAAAGTCAAAATTATGATTCAAAAATTCCTCTATCTCGAGTGGAAAGCTTTTATGCGGTCAGCTTCCTTCGGAACTAATTTGGCTTTGAAAATTCTTTTGGTTTTTTTAGCAATTCTATACTCTTTCATTTTGCTAATGGCTGGGATTGGTGCTTTTTATGGATTAAAAAAAATGAATCTTGATCCATTGCAGCAAGTAAATAAATTCTTGATTTATTATTTTTTAATAGATTTGGGTATTCGCTTATTATTGCAAAAAATCCCGGTGATGAATATTCGACCGTTGCTTGCTTTGCCATTCAAAAGGCCAACAATCGTTAACTTCTCTGTTGGAAAAACACTTTTGTCCTTTTTTAATTTTCTACACATTTTTTTCTTTCTACCTTTTACAATTGTTTTATTGGTCGAAGGGTATGATGTTCTGAGCGTGATGCTGTGGCATTTGGCGATGGTTGCTTTGGTTTACAGTAACAATTTCCTGAATATTATTTTGACGAACAAAGACAATGTATTTGCCATTTTTATAGCAATTGTGTTGGTTTTGGGAGGTTTTCAATACTATCACTTTTTTACTATTACTGATTATACCTCGGTATTTTTTGATGGATTGTTTCATACAAAATGGATGTTTTTGTTTCCTGTTTTAGCTTTGGCGGGATTGTATTATTATACGTTCATCTACCTAAAAAACAATTTATATCTCGATGCCGGACTTTCTACAAAACACGAAATCGCCAAAACTGAGGATTTGACTTGGTTGAATCAATTTGGAACTTTGGGAACTTTTTTGAAAAACGACATCAAACTCATCAAAAGAAACAAACGTTCGAGAACTACTGTTTTAATGAGTTTGCTGTTTTTGTTTTACGGATTGCTATTTTTTAGAGAGAATTCGCACCAACCTGAGGTGATGCGCATTTTTGCCGGAATTTTTGTTTCCGGAGGATTTTTATTCACTTTTGGACAATTTGTGCCCAGTTGGGACAGTTCTTATTATCCGCTGATGATGACACAAAATATTTCCTATAAAGGCTATTTGAGTTCAAAATGGTGGCTTGTGGTGATTGCTACATTTATTTCGACAATTTTGGCCTCTTTTTATCTGTATTTTGGTTGGCAAGTTTATCTGACGATTGTTGTTGGAGCGATTTACAATATTGGGGTCAACTCGCATTTGGTTTTGCTTGGCGGAGCTTACACCAAAACCCCAATCGATTTGGCGATGAGCAAAGGTGCTTTTGGCGATAAAAAAGCTTTTAATACGAATACTATGCTGCTTTCATTACCAAAATTAGTCTTGCCATTATTGCTTTATTGGGCGGGGACTTCATTAATGAATCCTAATTTAGGACTTGTATTTGTTGCCATTGCAGGAGTTTTGGGTTTTGCATTAAGAGGCAAAGTTTTCTCATTAATTGAAAAAATTTACAAAACCGAAAAATACAAAACCATCGACGCTTACAAACAAAAATCTTAATACGTAATTCATAAATTAAAATGATACAAGTACAAAATCTTTCAAAATCATACAACGGAATTGCTGTATTAAAAATAGAAAATCTGGAAATTCCAAAAGGACAAAGTTTTGGTCTTGTGGGCAACAATGGAGCGGGAAAAACTACTTTTTTTAGTTTGCTTTTAGACTTAATCCAGCCTTCGACAGGAAACATCATTAACAATGATATTCAGGTAAATGTTAGCGAAAGTTGGAAACCATTTACGTCTTCTTTTCTTGACGAAAGTTTCCTGATTGGCTATTTGACACCCGAAGAATATTTTTATTTCATTGGCGATTTGCGCAATCAAAACAAAGCCGATGTAGATGCTTTATTGGTCAAACACGAAGAGTTTTTTAATGGTGAAATCCTGAAAAACAAAAAATACCTGCGAGATTTATCCAAAGGAAACCAAAAGAAAGTGGGAATTATTGCCACACTCATTGGCAATCCGGAAGTGATAATTCTCGACGAACCGTTTGCCAATTTGGATCCAACAACCGTGAGCCGATTAAAAAAAATAATCAAGGAACTTGCCGAAAATCCTGATGTTACAGTTCTGGTTTCAAGCCACGATTTACAACACACGGTTGAGGTTAGCGATAGAATTGTTGTGCTAAATAAAGGCGAAATTGTAAAAGACATTCAAACATCGCCAGAAACATTACAAGAGCTTGAAACGTTTTTTGCCGTTTAAATTTCGATATTTCAAAAAGAAACGTATTTTTACCAGTCATTATACTAAAATGCGCTTTTAAAAGTTAAATGATAAACCGTTTCCCATTGAAAACCAAGACACTTATACACACCTTCCTTATAGCATTCTTAATTTTCGTGGTAGCTTGCTCTACCAAGAAAGACACTTTTTTGGCTAGAAATTCTCATGCGTTAAGCACAAGAGATAATATTTTATATAACGGTCAAATTGGCTTGGACAAAGGAGTTGAAGGAATAAAAGCAGAAAGCAAAGACAATTTTTGGAAGAGACTGCCTGTAGAAAGAATGCAAATTAAAGAAGACAATACTCCCGATGGAAAGTCTAAAAACGCCAATTTTGAACTTGCCGAAGCCAAAGCCACCAAAGCAATTCAAAAACATTCCATGAATATTGGCGGTCAAGAAAAAAACTATCAAATTGACGAAGCTTATTTATTACTTGGCAAAGCCCGTTATTATGACCAACGATTTATTCCTGCTTTAGACGCTTTCAATTATATTTTATACAAATATTCCAATAGCAGCAATATATATCAAGCAAAAATTTGGAGAGAAAAAACCAATATGCGTTTAGGAAACGATGCTCATGTTATAAAAAACATATCCAAACTTCTGGACGAAAAAAAGCTCAAAAAACAAGATATTGCCGATGCCAACGCACTTTTAGCAGAAACATTTTTAAATATTGAAGAGAAAGACAGCGCTATTGCTAAATTAAAAATCGCTGTAAATTTCACCAAAGTAAATTACGAAAAAACAAGATATCGCTTTATTCTTGGACAATTGTATCATGAATTAGGCAAAAGAGACAGCGCAATTATTAGCTATCAATCCGTGATTGATATGAATAGAAAAGCGGAAAGAGAATATATTATTCAAGCGTATGCTAAGAAAGCCCAGCTATTTGATTTTGAAAACGGAGACGGAGATGCTTTTGTAAAAACCTATAACAGACTGGTTGCAGACAGAGAAAACAGACCCTTTTTAGATGTTATTTATTATGAAATGGGAGTTTTTTATGACAAACAAAACGATCAAAAATTAGCCAAAGAATTTTATAATGCTTCTCTAAAAACAAATTCTAAAGACGCCTATTTAGTGGCTTCAAATTACAGGAATTTGGGGAATATGCATTTTAAAAATACTGAATATTCAATGGCTGCCAAATATTATGACAGCACTTTAGTTAAAATGGATGTTAAAACCAGAGAATACATTCATATTAAAAAAGTCAGAAAAGATTTAGATGAAGTGATTGAATATGAATCTATCGCCAAAAGGAATGACAGCATATTAAATGTAGTTGCAATGTCGGATAAAGACAGGATTTTATACTTTGAAGATTATATAGGTAAATTAAAAAAGTCAGATGAGGCTAAAAGAATCTTGGAAGAAAAACAAAAAGAAAAACTTCAAAACATTGACAGAAACAGTTTAACCAGTTCTGATGATCCTGCAACAGGAGTTCAACAAGCAGGGAAACCACCAAAAAAACCAGGACTTGCACCACCTTCAATGACGAATACTTCAGCGAATGATGCGGCTAACACTTTTTATTTTTACAATCCTTCAACGGTGGCTTTTGGAAAAGTAGAATTCAAAAAAAGATGGGGAAACAGAGCTTTAAGTGGCAATTGGAGATTGCCTGCCAATAGAACGAATGCTGGTGAAGACGAAGTAGCAGATGCTAAAAATCCAAATCAGGAAGAGAAAACAACCGAAGCAGAAACACCTCAATACACTACCGCTTTTTATTTAGACCAGCTTCCGAAAACGCAAACAGAAATAGACAGTATTGCAAAAGAAAGAAACTTTGCATATTACCAACTTGGCGTTATTTACAAAGAAAAATTCAAGGAATATCAATTGGCGAGCAACAAGTTAGAACAATTGTTGCAGCATAATCCAGAAGAAAAATTAGTGCTTCCGACGATGTATAATTTGTATAAAATATATCAAATTACTGATAGCGCAAAGGCAGAAGAGATGAGAAATCGCATTTCCAGCCAATATCCAGATTCTCGCTATGCACAAATTATTAACAACACAAATTCCAATTCGGTCTCTGAAACGGAAACATCTGAAAGTGAATATAATAAATGGTATAAGTTATATCAGGAAGAACAGTTTGTCTTAGTTTTAGAAAAAATAGACGGACTTATTATTCAATTCTTTGGTGATGAGATTGTTCCAAAATTTGAATTGCTTAAAGCAAACGCCATAGGAAAACTCCAAGGATTAGAGGCTTATAAAAAAGCAATGCAATATGTTGCCGATAATTATCCAAATAGTGAAGAAGGCAAGAATGCTCAGGAAATTTTGACTACCCAAATTCCTTTATTGGAAAAAATGAATTTCACCACCACCGACGCTAAAAACTGGAAAATCCTTTATAAAGTGGGTAAACGTGAGGATAAAAACACGAAAGCATTAGAAGAAAAAATCAAGAGATTCATTGCCAGCGAAAACATCGAAAAGCTATCCTATTCATATGATATTTATACTGAAAAAGAAAACTTCATAACGATTCAGGGTTTAAAATCAGAAGCTTATGCGAAAAATATTGCCGCAATAATGAAAGATGATAAAAAATATAAAATTACGGAACCGGCGATTGTGATTTCTGATGAAAACTATAAAGTAGTTCAAATCAAGAAAAATCTAGAGGAATATTTGGAACCGCCAAAAGTGACTCCTGTTCCTGTTCAACCGGCAGTCCCTCAACAAACTGTTCCTCAACCGACAAATCCAGACCAGACGGCTCCAAAACAAAGAACATCAAAACAAGGAATGCCACCAGGAATTAAACCTCCCGCCGAAAGTCCTAATTCACCTCCAAAGCCGTAAAATATGTTTGATAAAAAGCCAAAATCATATACTGAACTTCTTGGAAAAACGAATAGAATTGTTGAAGGAACAATAATAAAAGGAGATATTATTTCCCACGCCGACTTTCGTCTTGACGGTGAGTTAACAGGAAATTTTCAATCGAAAGGAAAAATTGTTATTGGACCGGCAGGAAGTGTTACTGGAGATATTATTTGCAAAAATGCTGATATTGAAGGAAAATTTAAGGGCAAAATTCAAGTTTTAGAAATATTGAATGTGAAACACAAATCGAGCATTTACGGAGAGGTGATTTGCGGAAAATTATCTGTAGAACCCGGTGCTGACTTTAGTGCTTCTTGTATGATGAAGACTAATTCAAAAAACCACATTGCAAATGACGGACAACCAAGACCCGAAGAAGCAAACCAATAATAAGTGGCTCGCTCTTATTAATATTCCTATTCAAATGGGAGCAATCATCTTTTTGTTTGCGTATTTTGGAAATTGGCTGGACGAGAAATATCCCAATTCACATAATGTATATGTAAAAATTCTGACTTTGGTGGGAGTTGCCATTGCGTTTTATAACATCAATAGACAACTTAAAGAAATCAATAAATCGTCATAAAACCTTAAATGAATCTAAAAAAATACCAACCAATTCTTGAGGTTATCGTTATTTCTGCTTTGGTTTACCTTGCTCATAAATTGGTTTTTTTATTAAATGAAAATAACCCCAAGTTTCAGAGTTTTCACTTTCCAATAGAGGTTGTTTATGGGTTTTTCTTTATTTGTTCGCTGCTTATTATTCTGATATTAATTAAGGTAAGAGAAGTCAACATAGATAATGTGGGCTACACTTTTCTTTTGTTAACTTGTATCAAAATGGCTATTTCTTATGTCGTTTTGTCGCCCATCTTGAATTCAGGAAATCCAAATTTAAGAATCGAAAAAATCAATTTTTTCTTCATTTTTGCACTGTTTTTAACCATTGAAACCATTGTAACAGCCAGAATTTTAAACAATAAGCAATAAATAGCTTATAAAAATAGAAATAGGATATTTTTTTTATTTAATGTTTTTAACATATAAATTTAAAATGTACCTTGCACCCAATTTCAGAAAGTAAAAATTAAGATAATTAACAGTTATGGTGATTTCAAACAAACCACTTCAATTTATAATAGCGATTTTAATAGCCTGTCTTCCAATATTTGGTTTTTCAAATACACCATCGGAAAGCACACCAGTACAAACTGAAACCACAGCAGTTGCGAACGAAGCTGCTCCAAAAGCAGAAGAGGAAACATCCGAAATCAAAAAACAAATAAAGGAAGTAATTGGTCACCACGTTCTTGATGGTCACGAATTTTCTCTTTTTGAATACGATGGAGAACATATAGGTTTTCCTTTGCCAATAATTCTTTGGGACAACGGAGTTCAATTTTTCTCTTCTTCAAAATTCAACCACGGAGAAGCTGTTGCCGAATCTAACGGAAACTATTACGTATTACATCACGAAAGAATATTCAAAACAGATGCTAACGGGACATTAACTGGAGACGAGCATCATCCAACAAATATCCAACCAATTGATTTATCTATTACAAAAGGAGTTTTGACAATAATGGTTGTGGCTTTGTTAATGTTTTTATTGTTTACCAGTTTAGCAAAATCATTTACTAAAAATGGTGGAATTTCAGCAGGTGCAGGACGTTTTTTCGAACCAATTGTATTGTATATTCGTGACGAAATTGCCATTCCAAACATTGGCGAAAAGCATTATAAAAAATATATGAGCTATTTATTGACCATCTTTTTCTTTGTATGGTTCTTGAATATCTTTGGATTGACTCCATTAGGAATCAACGTTACCGGAAATATTGCGATCACTTTTGGTTTAGCGGTAATCACATTTTTAATCACAAATCTTACCGCCAACAAAAATTATTGGGGACACATTTTCTGGATGCCAGGCGTGCCAACACCAATGAAAATCATTTTGGCACCTATCGAATTATTGGGAGTATTCATCAAACCTTTCGCATTGATGATTCGTTTGTATGCCAATATTTTTGCAGGTCACGTAGTATTGATGAGTTTGATTGGATTGATATTTATTTTCAAAAGTTGGTTGGGAAGTAGCTTGTCATTTATGTTGTCATTTGCTATTTCAATCATCGAAATTTTAGTTGCCTTATTACAAGCCTATATCTTTACAATGTTATCAGCACTGTATTTTGGATCGGCAGTGGAGGAGCATCATCACGAAGAAGCTCATTAAAATTTAGATTTCAGAATTTAGATTTCAGATTTTCACCAATCTAAAATCTAAACTCAACAATCTAAAATCAAGAAGAATGTTTAATTTTTAATACATATTTTTATGGAAATTCCTAAAATCGTTGGAGCAGGATTAGTAGTTATTGGAGCAGGTATTGGTATTGGTAGAATCGGTGGTTCTGCAATGGACGCCATCGCTCGTCAACCTGAAGCTACTGGAAAAATTCAAACAGCTATGCTTATTGCAGCTGCGCTTATTGAAGGTATTGGTTTCGCAGCATTGTTTGCAGTAAACTAGAAAAAGACAAAAAGCTGTAACGGTTGGTTGCAGCTTTTGTTTTAAAATTAAATTAAAAGAATACAATTAAAAAGATACTATGGAAAAATTAGTAAATGATTTCTCGTTTGGATTATTTATCTGGCAAACAATAATTTTTGTAGGATTGATTTTCCTATTGAAGAAATTTGCTTGGAAACCAATTCTTGATGCCGTTAACGAAAGAGAAGAAGGAATAAAAAAAGCTTTACTTTCTGCTGACAACGCCAGAAAAGAAATGCAAAATCTTCAAGCGGATAACCAACGTATTTTGCAAGAAGCAAGATTAGAGCGCGATGCTATGTTGAAAGATGCTCGTGAAATCAAAGAAAAAATGGTTTCCGACGCTAAAAACGAAGCACAAGTTCAAGGTCTAAAAATGATCGAACAAGCCAAAGCCGCTATCGAAAGCGAAAAAAATGCCGCTATGGCCGAATTGAAACTTCAAGTTTCGACTTTATCTATAGAAATTGCTGAAAAATTATTACAAGAAGAATTATCTAACAAAGCTACTCAAGTAAAATTAGTAGAAAAAATGTTAGGCGATGCAAAATTAAGCTAATATGTCAGGTACAAGAGCAGCAATTCGTTACGCAAAAGCCATTCTGGAAATCGCAGACTCCAAAAAAGTAGCTTCTGAAGTTAGTGCTGATATGGCATTGATTTCTTCTACCATTAATACCAATGCGGAATTGAATATTTTTATTCAAAGCCCAACTATTAAAGTAGAGCAAAAAGAAAATGCACTTTTAGAAGTTTTTGCAAATGCAAATGCAGTAACAAAAAGTCTTTTTCAATTATTGTTGGAAAACAAAAGATTTGAAATTTTAGCTAGCATTGCAATAGAATACAACAAATTGTTTGATATTATGAACGGTGTTGAAGTAGCAAAAGTTACTACTGCTGTTCCAATGGATGCCGCTTTGGAAGCTAAAGTTTCAGCTAAAATTGCTACCTTTTCAAACAAGAAAATTACAATTGAAAACACTGTAGATCCTTCTATCATTGGAGGATTTATTTTAAGAATAGGCGACAAACAATACAATGGTTCTGTTGCAAACCGATTACAAGTTTTAAAAAGAGAATTGAATAACTAGTTATTTATAAATAATTATGGCGGAAATTAAACCTGCTGAGATTTCAGCAATATTAAGAAAACAAGTCGAAGCATTCGAATCTGGAGCTACACTTGAAGAAGTTGGATCAGTACTAAATGTAGGAGATGGAATTGCTCGTGTTTACGGACTTTCTAATGTTCAATATGGTGAACTTGTAGAATTTGACAATGGTCTTGAGGCGATTGTTTTGAATCTTGAAGAGGACAATGTTGGTGTGGTACTTTTAGGACCATCAACAGGAATCAAAGAAGGTTCAACTGTAAAAAGAACACAACGTATTGCTTCTCTTAAAACTGGAGAAGGAATGGTGGGTCGTGTAGTCAACACACTTGGTTTTCCAATTGATGGTAAAGGACCAATTACAGGTGAATTGTTCGAAATGCCATTAGAAAGAAAAGCTCCTGGAGTTATCTTCCGTCAGCCAGTTACTGAGCCATTACAAACCGGTATCAAAGCAGTAGATGCAATGATTCCAGTAGGTCGTGGACAACGTGAGCTAGTTATTGGTGACCGTCAAACCGGTAAATCTACCGTTTGTTTGGATACTATTTTGAATCAAAAAGAATTTTACGATGCAGGAAAACCTGTATTTTGTATCTATGTTGCAATTGGACAAAAAGCATCAACTGTAGCAGGAATCGCAAAAATGTTGGAAGAAAGAGGTGCAATGGCTTACACAGTAATTGTGGCTGCTAATGCTTCTGATCCAGCTCCAATGCAAGTATATGCTCCTATGGCAGGTGCTGCAATTGGAGAATATTTCAGAGATTCTGGTCGTCCAGCTTTGATTATTTATGATGATTTATCTAAACAAGCTGTTGCGTATCGTGAGGTTTCTCTTTTGTTGAGAAGACCACCGGGACGTGAGGCTTATCCTGGAGACGTTTTTTACTTACACTCTCGTTTATTAGAAAGAGCTTGTAAAGTAATTGCCGATGATGGAATTGCAAAAAACATGAATGATTTACCAGATTCATTGAAAGGTATCATAAAAGGGGGAGGTTCATTGACTGCTTTGCCAATTATCGAAACTCAAGCTGGTGACGTTTCTGCATACATCCCAACTAACGTAATTTCGATCACCGATGGTCAGATTTTCTTGGATGGAGATTTGTTTAATTCAGGGGTTCGTCCAGCAATCAACGTAGGTATTTCGGTATCTCGTGTTGGAGGTAATGCTCAAATTAAATCAATGAAAAAAGTAGCTGGTACTTTAAAATTAGACCAAGCGCAATACCGCGAATTAGAAGCGTTTGCTAAATTTGGTTCTGATTTGGATGCCGTTACTTTAAACGTAATTGAAAAAGGAAAAAGAAACGTTGAGATTTTGAAACAAAATCTAAACGACCCTTATACTGTTGAAAACCAAACTGCCATTATCTATGCAGGTTCTAAGAACTTGTTGAGAAGTGTTCCTGTGAATAAAGTGAAAGAATTCGAAAAAGACTACTTAGAATACTTGAACAACAAACACAGAGCTACTCTTGATGCCTTGAAAGCAGGAAAACTGACTGACGAAATCACAGACGTACTTGAGGCAGCAGCTAAAGAAATTTCAGCGAAATATAACTAATTAGGTTCTAGGTCTTGGGTGTTAGGTTCTAGATATTTCTGAACCCAACACCTAAAACCCAACACCTAAAACCCATAATAAAATGGCAAATTTAAAGGAAATCCGTAATAGAATTACTTCCGTTTCATCAACGATGCAGATTACTGCTGCGATGAAAATGGTTTCTGCTGCAAAGCTAAAAAAGGCGCAAGATGCCATCACAGCAATGCGTCCTTATGCCGAAAAATTAACGGAATTATTACAAAATCTTTCGGCTTCGCTTGATGGTGAAGTGGGGGGTGAATTTACAACACAACGTGAAGTAAAAAAAGTATTGGTTGTTGCCATCACTTCGAATAGAGGTTTGTGTGGTGCTTTTAATTCAAATGTAATTAAGGAAGTAAAACACCGCGCCGATTTTTACGCAGGAAAACAAGTTGATGTTTTTGCCATTGGTAAAAAAGGAAACGACATTTTGACAAAAACTCTTACGGTTGTTGACAATCAAAGTAGTGTTTTTGATCATTTGACTTTTGACAATGTTACTGTAATTGCCGAAACATTGACCCAGAAATTTGTTTCCGGAGAATATGACAAAATCGAATTGGTGTACAACCAATTTAAAAATGCGGCTACTCAAATCGTTCAAACCGAACAATTTTTGCCTTTAGCGCCAATAAAATCAGACAAACCAGCTTCAACTGGGGATTATATTTTTGAACCATCTAAAGAAGAAATTGTATTGACTTTGATTCCAAAATCATTGAAAACACAATTATACAAAGGAATTAGAGATTCATTTGCCTCAGAACACGGAGCGCGTATGACCGCCATGCACAAAGCAACAGATAACGCAACGGAATTGAGAGATCAATTAAAATTAACGTACAACAAAGCACGTCAAGCGGCTATTACTAATGAAATCTTGGAGATTGTTGGTGGAGCAGAAGCTTTGAAAGGATAAGAAATTTATTCTAAATATTTTAAGAGCTGCGGATATCGCGGCTCTTTTTTGTTTAATTTTATGCCCTAATTTCATAACTTTTATAATCTTGAAAACCATAGAACTTACTACAATTAATGAAATGCTGGCTCAATTTGAAATGATGAAGCATTTATATCCTAATTTCACTGTAGAAAAATACAAATCCTATCTTGAAGCAATGATTCCGCGTAATTATACTCAAGTTGCAGTTTTCGAAAATGACGAATGTCTTGGACTTACCGGTTTATGGTATGGAATTAAACTTTGGTCAGGAAAATATATGGAAATTGATAATTTTATCGTTCACCCAGATCATCGATCCAAAGGAGTTGGAAAACTTTTAACCGATTTTGTGAATCAAAAAGCAACCGATTTAGATTGCACAATGATTGTCCTTGACGCTTACACCCAGAATTTTACCGCACATCGGTTCTATTA
>JAEMQE010000249.1 GCA_022758945.1 Lentimicrobium sp.
GTTACAATCAAATAATCTTCTAATTGTTCTTTGTCTTCCAATAAAGAATCGGCGATGGAGATGGATTTTAGTTTTCCGTTAGCCGTGAAAGTCACTTTCAATGCGCCGTCATTGCTTTGTTCGTCGATTAAAACCGAATCCAAACGTAGTTTCGTTTCTTCTATTTTGCGTTGGGTTTCTTTCAATTTACCCATCATTCCCATTAAATCCATTTTTATGATTTTTAAATTTTTGTGTTGCAAATTTACTATATTGCAAAGGGATATTTACTAAATTTTTGATAAAATATAGATTCATTCTAAACTGACTTTGTGTTATTTTTGTAATATCTTCGTCAAAATCGAAAGCTTAAAATATGATTAAAAAATTACTTCCGCCAGTCGCTAAAATAATTCCTAAATCATTGGATAAATTCGGTCATGCGAGGACAGACAATTATTTTTGGCTGAATGACAGGGAAAACCCAGAAGTTATTGATTACCTTAAGAAAGAGAATGCCTATTACAAAAAAATGACTGCTCATACCAAAGCTTTTCAGAAGGAATTGTTCGAAGAGATGAAAAGCAGAATCAAGGAAGACGACGAGTCAGTTCCGTATTTGTACAATGGTTATTACTACATCACCCGATTCGAAACTGGGAAAAATTATCCTATTTATTCCCGAAAAAAGGAAAGCCTTTCGGCCAAAGAGGAAATTTTGTTCGATTGTAATAAATTGGCAAGAGGAAAATCCTATTTTCAATTGGGTGGTTTGAGTATCAGTCCAGACAATAAATTGGCGGTTTTTAGTATTGATGTTGTTGGTCGAAGGATCTATGATATTCAGGTGAAAGATTTAGAAACAGGCAAAATTCTTGCTGATAAAATAGAAAAAGTATCAGGAAATGCCGTTTGGGCAAACGATAATAAAACTATTTTTTATTCGAGTCAGGATGAAACTACTTTGCGTTCCGATAAAATTTTCAAGCATAAATTAGGTACAAAACAAGCCGATGATGTTTTGGTTTATTTTGAAAAAGACGAAACTTTTAATGTTGAGGTTGCCAAATCGAAGTCCAGAAAGTATTTGGCAATCGAATCAGGAAGTACCTTGACAACCGAATATCAAATATTAGAAGCTGATAATCCGAATGGAAAATTCAGGGTTTTTCAAAAACGAATTCGAGGTTTGGAATACAGTATCAATCATTATGGAGACAATTTTTACATCATGACTAATGCGGACAAAGCGACGAATTTCAAGTTAATGAAAACCATTGAAACAGCTACTTCCAAAGAAAATTGGACAGAAGTTGTGCCACATCGTGAGGATGTTTTATTAGAAGACATTGAGATTTTTAAAGATTTTTTGGTTGTCGAAGAACGCACCAATGGCCTGAATAAAATTCGAATTATGCCGTGGAGTGGAGAAGGGGAATATTATTTACCTTTTGATAGCGAAACGTACACTGTTTATACTTCGACAAATGTTGATTTTGACACTGATATTTTACGTTATTCCTATCAGTCGATGACGACGCCTTCTTCCGTGATTGATTTCAATATGAAAACAAAAACCAAGGAAATCAAGAAAGAACACCAAGTTTTGGGCGGAAAATTTGATAAAAATAATTATACCGAGGAGCGAATTTGGGCAACTGCCAATGATGGAACCAAAGTGCCCATTTCGATGGTGTATAGAAAAGGATTGAAAAAAGACGGTAGCAATCCGTTGTTACTTTATGCTTATGGTTCCTATGGTCATTCGATGGATGCCACCTTTTCGACCACGCGTTTGTCATTGTTAGATAGAGGTTTTGTTTTTGCCATTGCACACATACGTGGCGGAGAAGATTTGGGAAGACAATGGTACGAAGATGGTAAATTGTTGAAAAAGAAAAACACGTTTACGGATTTTATCGATTGTTCTAAATTTGTAATTGAACAAAAATACACTTCGCCGGAACATTTGTATGCTGAAGGTGGTTCTGCCGGAGGATTATTGATGGGATCAATCGTGAATTTGGCACCAGAATTATACCACGGAATCATTGTTCAGGTTCCATTTGTAGATGTAATTACGACAATGTTGGACGAAAGTATTCCATTGACGACAGGAGAATATGACGAATGGGGAAATCCAAATGTTAAAAAATATTACAATTATATGGCGTCGTATTCGCCTTATGATAATGTGCAACAACAGAGTTATCCCAATATGTATGTATCAACCGGATTACATGATTCGCAGGTACAATACTGGGAACCAGCTAAATGGGTTGCAAAATTGCGAAGCCTAAAAACAGATGATTCGCTACTATTTTTAGATACTAACATGAAGGCAGGTCACGGCGGTGCATCGGGAAGGTTTGAAGCCATTAAAGAATTGGCAAAAGAATACAGTTTTTTATTAGATTTAGAAAAAATTGAAAAGTAATTCAAAATATTTTGTTAAATTTGCAAAGATTTTAGATTAAAATACTAAGTGTTTTTGATTAACTAATTTTTTATGAAAGAAGAAATAAATGCTTATAATAATGTTTTAGAATTAATAGGTAATACACCGCTTATTAAATTGAGTAAAACAACGAAACAATTATCAGGTAATTTTTACGCTAAAGTAGAAGCTTTTAATCCCGGACATTCCACTAAAGATCGAATTGCTTTATTCATTATTGAGGAAGCCGAGAAGAGAGGAATCCTTTCTCCTGGTGATACTATCATAGAAACGACTTCAGGAAATACTGGTTTTAGTTTAGCAATGGTAAGCATAATAAAGGGTTACAATTGTATTTTGGCTGTAACTTCAAAATCATCCAAAGATAAAATCGATATGCTACGTGCCTTAGGAGCAAAAGTATATGTTTGTCCAGCCCACGTTTCTGCTGATGATGAGCGTTCTTATTACAATGTAGCTAAACGTTTACACGAAGAAACTAAAGGTTCAGTTTATATTAACCAATATTTCAACCAACTCAATATTGATGCTCATTACAAATCAACTGGGCCAGAAATATGGAAACAAACTAACGGAAAAATAACTCACCTTATTGCTTGCAGTGGGACAGGAGGAACCATTTCTGGGACGGCGAAATACTTAAAAGAGCAAAATCCAAATATTAGAATTTTAGGTGTTGATGCTTTTGGTTCTGTATTGAAAAAATACCACGAAACTAAAGAGTTTGACAACAACGAAATCTATCCATATAGAATTGAAGGTTTAGGAAAAAACTTGATTCCATCAGCGACAGATTTTGACGTAATCGATAAGTTTATGAAAGTTACCGATGAAGAAAGCGCTCATGCTACCAGAGAATTAGCCAAAACCGAAGGCTTATTTGTAGGTTATACTTCTGGAGCTGTACTTCAAGCCATTAGACAATATGCTGAACAAGGGGAGTTTGATGAAAACAGCAATGTAATCGCTATTTTTCCTGACCACGGTTCTCGTTATATGAGCAAAGTATTTAGCGATGACTGGATGAATGAACAAGGTTTCTTTGACAGTATCAACGAAGAAGAAGCGCAAAAAATTGAATTCATAAAATAAATTGAGAATTTAAGTATCAATAATAAGTATAAAAAAATCCCTTTTGAACTACAAAAGGGATTTTTTTTGTTTAAAGGTTTTTATTTAATCCAACAATTCGGGATTAGTGAGAATCAATTCTATTTTTTTGATAATGATTGTGATTTGACTCATTTGCGCTTCGATATTTCTAAAAAATAGGCTAATATCTCTATTCACCCAACTATCAGAGATCACTCTGGCACCAAGGCTAATTCTTAAAACTGCACTTTCAATGTCATTACCATATTTTACATTAACAGCTTGTCCTATATGACATTTTTGGGCAGCCAATCTAAGGATTTCTAAAGGAGAATTTTCAAATTGATCGGATAAATCAGAATTTAATAAGGTGTATATTTTTTTTACTTTATCAACCGATAATACTTCATTGTTTTTAAGAATAAAGAAAGGGAAAATGGTACGGATGTTTCTTATTCCGAATTCTTTACTATTATAACTATTGGTTTTGGTTTCATTATCATAAATTGGTTCCAAAAAAGAGGCTTCTTTTATAGAGTATTCAACAAAATTGCAAAACATTTCAATGCCCATATTTCGGTATAGAATGGGGGTTTTATAGTAGCGATCCATTTCGACTATCGCCGCATACCAACGCATATACGAACCATAATTATATCCATCTGATAAATCATTTGAACAAAACCAAGAAATTGGCCAATCGGAATGATTGTAGTATTGGGTTAAGCCTGCGGGCAAAGAGGTTTTTGCAGAATGAAGTACTTTACTAACGCTTTTAGGAAGTAATAATGCACCTGAATACGGTGGACCTGTAAAGTATTTGCTCCCTGTTATAGTAACACTATAGCCTTTGTTTAAATAATTTTGAATGTCTTTTGGATCTAATCTGAGTTGTGAGGCATCTACAATTATTTGTATCGATAATTTAGAGAGTGTATTCAGTTTTTTAATTAATTCGTCACTGGGTGCTTGGTATCCTAATTTGGATTGATCCATAGTGTGCAAAACAATATGTCTGCCTTGTTCATTGGTTTTGTAAATGGCATCATAAACTTCTTTGTCTAATTGTTTTGAGGATTTCAACGCGCCGTTTTCATCTCTAAAAGGGATTTTGATCAAATCGACATCTCTGAATCCTTCAATTTTATCTCCTTTTTTAACTGGGAAATTTAAAGCTGTCGTTTTTTCGAAATGACATCCTTTTAATGCCGAAGGTACGCCACTGCCTGTTTCATCCGAGGCTACCAAAACATGGGTAATTTCTTTATCGGTGAAAATCTGAGTAATCGCTGCTATTTGCAGAGAAGAATCGGTGCCTGATGGCGAAAAAATTATTTCAGATTCCTCATTGAGTTTAAATATTTTTTTAAGGTTGTTTTTTAATAATTCAGAGAACTCAATAGTGGCGTTTTTGAATCCATTTTTCAAACTATTTCGGATTAATATGCTTCTCACTTTATCGGTTTTATCGAAAGCAAAATTAGAAACGCTAGTTGCTGTCGATGAGGCAAATGTAAACGCATCAGGTCTTGGAAATGGTCGGCAACCGTATTTGTTAAGCAAATCTATTTCATCAATATTCAATCTAAGATCGCCACCGTCCATTAATAAATATTCGGTTGGTTTAGCCAGATTTTCTATAATTGTTTTCCAAGTGCTTTTAAATTCTTGATCGGGGTTATTTAATCCGTGTAAAGCTTTTAGTTCAGTATGGTTTAATAAAGGTTCAACACTAAAATCGGAATCTTTTTTAATTAAATTGAGCAAAAAATAATCCAGATTTTCTAATTTTTCTTTGTCATCTTTAGGCAATAATTTATAGAATATTTTTGTTACTTCGAGTGCTGCCAAATCGCATAAAGCGGTATCGCATTTTTCGCAATTCAAGGCTTTATACCACAGTTGCCATTCGATTCCATATCTTAGATAAACCAATGCTAATGCGGGTTTACTCAAAAAAGAAGCACCAATTATAATAGATTTGTTGGGTATTATTTTAAAAATATAAGGTTCACTTGTAGAAGTGATGATATTGATATTGTTTATTTTTGGTACAGTATTAAATCTTTTTAGAACGCGAACTAAATAATTCACATTTTCTTTTTCAAACAAACTCGTTCTTTTGTATTGATTTTCAATAAGTATGTTATTTGTCATCTGTTTTTGAGTATTTTATTGATTTAAATTTAGTAGCTCATCTGTGCTAAAAGATGTGCAATCTCCACATTTTGAGTGATTTACTATACCAGCAATTAGTTTGAAACATTTTTTACATTTGTACCAATCTTTGTCAAATTCGAAATCACCACCATCTATAATGATAGATTTACCTTCTACAAAGGCCTGTCCAATTTTTTTTAAAGCACTATTATAAATTCGTGTAAGAGTAGGGCGCGAAACTTCCATCCGATCAGCAGCTGTGTCTTGTGAGAGATCGTCATAAATAACTAATTTAACCGTTTCATATTCTTCATATTGCATAATGATAGGCTCGGTGTCGCAAAGTGCAATTCCAAAAGGTTTAAAACCTTGCATTTTGGGTGGATTGTCAATTTTTCGTTTCTTTTTTGGGCGTGGCATCTATCAATTTTTATACAAAGATAATGAACTTAGGTTCATAACAAAAGAATTGATTACTAAAGTTCCGCCGTTTTCCCTTTAGGAAGTGATTTATGAAATCGAATTCATATAATAATTTGCCCTTAGTAGCTATAAAAAAAGCCTCTTTTAAATTAAAGAGACTTTTTATAATACAATCTGAATTATGATTATTCCTCCATTGTATGATATACGTTCATCACGTCATCATCTTCTTCCATTTTTTCGATGAGTTTCTCAACGTCAGCCATTTCAGCTTCGGAAAGTTTTTTTGTGATTTGTGGAATTCTTTCAAAACCGGAAGAAAGGATTTCTATTTTTCTGTTTTCCAATTCTTTTTGGATGGTTCCAAAACTACCAAAAGGAGCATAAATCAAGATACCGTCTTCGTCTTCAAAAACCTCTTCGGCACCAAAATCGATTAATTCCAATTCTAATTCTTCCGGGTCAATTCCATTAGCAGGAATTCGGAAGTTGCAAGTATGGTCAAACATGAATTCTACAGAACCTTGTGTTCCCATTGTTCCGTTGCATTTGTTAAAATAACTTCTGACATTAGCAACAGTTCTGTTATTATTGTCGGTGGCAGTTTCAACCAGAATCGCAATTCCGTGGGGAGCATACCCTTCAAATAATACTTCTTTATAGTTGGCCGTGTCTTTATCTGTTGCTTTTTTGATGGCGCGTTCTACGTTTTCTTTGGGCATATTTACTGCCTTTGAATTCTGTATTACCGCTCTTAATCTGGAATTGGCGTCAGGATTTGGACCACCTTCCTTAACTGCCATTACAATATCTTTCCCAATTCTGGTAAATGCTTTGGCCATTGCTGACCAACGTTTCATTTTTCTACCTTTTCTGAACTCAAACGCTCTTCCCATTTCTAATTATTATTTTGAACTGCAAAAATACAGTTATTCCTTATTTTATCAAATGTTTTTTTAATCAATGTACCAATTGATTTTTTGCTCTCCCTAAATTGTTGATTGAGCAGTTATTTCCCATAATTATTAATATCATTTAATATCGCAACGGCTTCTTCTATATACGGACTGGTTTTTAAATCTTTGATTTTATAGGTATTGATTTCCTGTTGAAAAGGATCCAATTTCAATTTTTCTGAATCATAAGAATTATTCGAAATCGTGCAGGTGGATTCCGTTTTGGAAATCTCTTTAACTTTTTTCCAAAGAGAATCTATTTTGTGAATATCATTGAACACCTCTTTGAAAGTAACCTGAAGCGGTTCTTTTGGATCGTTATAAAGTGCATTTATTTCTTGGTTTGCCACACTAATTTCATTGAACCGTGCATTGTTTTTCAATCTTGAATTGCTGAGGGCTATTATTGCTGGATAATAATCTTTGCGAAAAGGGCTAAACCTTGCTTTTGAGTTGATGACATCATATTTCAAAGCCGTTTTAAAACTTATTTCACGAGGAACGATGCTATCATATAAAACAGGAAGCGCAATATCTGGAATGATTCCTTTTATCTGATTGCTGTCACCGGTAATTCTGTAGAATTTTTCAACCGTTAACTTAACGAAATCCTGTTTATTTTCGTCCAAAGGTAAAATAGTCTGCATCGAAGCTTTGCCCAATGATTTACTTCCAACAATAATAGCACGATTGTAATCCTGCATAGTGGCAGTAAAAAACTCACTTGCTGAGGCTGAATTTCCATTGATTAATATGACTATTGGTCCATAATAAACACTGCCACGATTGTAGTCTTTTAGAACACTTTGCTTATTTTTACTATTCACCAACACTGATACCGGGCCATAATCAATAAACATTCCTGCTAATTTAATGGCTTCTTCCATAGAACCGCCACCGTTGTCCTGAAGATCAATAACTAAACCTTGAATATTGTCCTGATTGAGTTTTATTATTTCTTTGGCTACATCATCGGCGCAACCTTGCTCGCTGTATCCGTCAAAATCGGAGTAAAAGTTAGGAATATTAATGTAACCCACTTTGATTTCTTTTTCGACAATGAAACTGGAAACGGCATTAGCAGTTGCTTTCATTACTTGCTTTTTGAGTAGTACGGCAAGAATATTTCCGTTTTTCTTTTGAATCGTCAATTCAATTTCCTCATTGGAATCGGAATAGATTAATTCTCCAATTTTTTCTAAGGAAGCACAAGAAACGGTGTAGTCTTCTCCTTTTTTATTGGAAACTTTTAGAATTACATCATCTTTTTCGAACTTCTCCGCTCTGGCAGCTGGTCCTCCAGGAACAATTTCTTCCACAACAATTTCCTCTTTGTCGTTAAGACTGACATTGAGTCCCAATGACAGACCACTCGTGGTTAAACCAGACATAAAACTGGTTTTGGCATCCTGTGAAAAGTAATTCGTATGCGGGTCAAAATACATACAAAAAATATTCAGAAAATCATTCTGAAGGTCATAGCCAAGTCCATTTTTGCTATCCAAAATACTATTTACTTTACATAAATTGGTATCAAATATTTTTACTTTTGAGATTTTTTCGAGCTCTAAAAAATGTTGGTTCAGCGAATCCAAATTCAAACTTAATTTCGAAATATCTTCCAGAATATCATACTTGATTCTTTTTCTCCAAACCTTATCAATGTTTTTTGCCTCTAAGTCAAAAGGGAAGTTTTTCTTCGAGAATTTAACCGTGTCTTTGGCGGTGTAATCCAACTCTTCATTTTGTATTTTCTCGAGTGTACTTTTCTTTCTGATCAATGCCCATTGATACATCGTGACAAAATCATTCATAAAAGAACAATCATTTTGCAAAATATAATTATCAATCAGAAGCCTGTGTTTACAGAGTTTCTCGTATTCTATTTTGGTAAATAAGTTTCTGTTGCCATCCAAACCGTCCATAAAAGTATCAAATACAAAAACAGACAGACTGTCGTCTACCGGTTTCGGATGGAAATGTTCGTGTTGAATTAACGCATTTATTTTGGAAAGTAATTCACAAGTCTTCGCGCTATTTTGACCAAATAGGGAAAATGTTGTCAAGAACAGTACGAGTGAAAACTTCCTCATTGTTGGTTTTATTGGTCACAGATGTAGTTAAAACTATACACTTTAGTGCAGCGTATCTTTCAGTTTCTAAAAAAATTTACCGCAGATTCGTAGATTAAAACTAAATCTGTAAAATAATCTGCGAATCTGCGGTTGATTCTTTTCTAATATAGAGATTCTTATTTCTTGTAAAAAGGCAATTTCACTACCTTGGCAGGAACGTCATTTTTTCGGATTCGGATGAAAATATCGCTACCAATGGCACTGTTTTCAGTAGTTACATAACCCAGTCCAATTCCAACATTCATCGATGGTGACATTGTTCCCGAAGTTACGATTCCGATGACCTTGCCTGAAGCATCCACAATTTCATAATCGTGTCTTGGCACTGCGCGCTCCTGCATTTCGAAAGCCACTAATTTCTTGGAAACACCCGCTTCCTTTTGCTTTTTCAAGTTTTCGGAATTGGTAAATTCTTTGGTGAATTTGGTAATCCAACCCAAACCAGCTTCCAGTGGAGAAGTAGTGTCGTTGATGTCGTTTCCGTACAAACAAAATCCCATTTCCAGTCGCAAAGTATCACGAGCGGCAAGACCAATTGGCTTGATTCCGAAGACAGCACCAGCTTCAAAAACTTTGTTCCAGATTTGTTCCACTTCAGAGTTTTTACAATAAATCTCAAAGCCTCCGGAACCGGTATAGCCTGTTGCCGAAATTATGACGTTCTCGATTCCCGCAAAATCGCCCACTTCAAAATGATAATATTGAATCACTGATAAATCTATTGACGACAACGATTGCATTGCTTCAACCGCTTTTGGGCCTTGAATTGCCAAAAGGGAATAATCATCAGAAAGGTTTCTCATATCCACGCCCAAATCATTGTGAGACGAAATCCAATCCCAATCTTTGTCTATATTTGAGGCATTTACAACCAATAAATATTGCTCATCTTTCATTTTGTACACAATCAAATCGTCGACAATTCCTCCATCATTGTTGGGAAGACAGGAATATTGCGCTCTTCCAATGGTCAAAGTTGAAGCATCGTTTGAAGTTACTTTTTGAATCAAAGCCAAAGCATTTGGTCCCGTTAGTAAGAATTCACCCATATGTGAAACATCAAAAACACCCACGCTGTTGCGAACGGTTTCGTGTTCAGCATTGACCCCTTCGTATAAAATAGGCATATTGTATCCGGCAAACGGAAGCATTTTGGCTCCCAAACTCTCGTGTATGTGCGTCAGCGCAGTATTTTTCATGGTAGATTTTTGTATAAAATTTGAAGTGGCTAATTTATTGATTTTTTATGGAGTGGCAAAGGGATTCGGGGAGCTATTTCCAGCTATCCGTTACAATCTTTTTCTAAACCTAAAAAGGTTTAGAAAAAGGATTTTCACTGCTATCTGGGCTAGGAATTGAGCAAAATGACAACTAATGAATTTGGGATTTACGCTCAGTCGGGTTTGTTTTTGGTAGCGCAATGTCATTAAGATGGGAAGTAATCACTACGATTTTGTCATTTCGACCAACGGGAGAAATCATATAAGTTGCTCTCGTTATGTGATTTACTTCGTCTGTTCGCTTTTGCTCGAGTCTCCTTCGTCGAAATGACAAAAAAAGGGCTTTTTTTCTTAACTTAATGACATTGTGCTAATTAAGTCAAATCTAATTCCATAAACAATAAATACTGTCTGAATTCTTCCGGAATTTCGACCTCGTCATAAACCGAAATGTCATTAAAACCAAAACTTCGGTAAAGTGAATGAGCAGCTTCCATAAACTTTGGGCTGTCCAATCGCACTTTTGTGTAGCCCGTTTCTTTTGCAGCCGAAAGTAAGGATTGAAGTATGGCTCGCCCTGCTCCAATTTTTCTGAAAGAAGGATCAACATACATTCGTTTGATTTCGCCTATTTCGTCATCAATACTTTTCAGACAGCCTATTCCGCAGGCGTTTCCATCAATGAATGCAATTATTAGCCGACCGTTTGGCGGCAGAAATTTGTCAATATTTTCAATGTCTTGTTGCACTGCTTCTTTTGGATTGTGGGGATGTACACCATACAGCATTTGCATTTTGTCGTTTCCCCAAGTGAGGTAGGCGGTCCATAATTGCTGGATACAATCAATATCTGTGGGAAGTTGGGCGTCCCGAATTTCAACAATGGAATTAGTGTTCATAGGTTTGGTATTTATGTTATGAATTCTACGGTTTATAATTTATTCACTTTATGTTAATGGGCACAGAATGCACACGAGCGTAGCGAACTGACGAAGTAATTCTGCGCTAACCTTGTTGAGGCATATCAGTGCGGTCGGGCTGATTATTTATTGAAATGATTTCACAAAATTATAACTCAAAATGTATCCTAGGTTTTCATCTCTGTAATTTATATTAGCTGAAAAAAGATGGTTATTAATATAAGCAGTATAAAACTCTTGTGTTAGTATTAGTTGGTCGGTTTTAGGGTGATAAATATGAACTAAAATTTTGTAAAAAATATGTTTGCCCAGTTTTAAATCACTTTTTGCTATATCATATTTGACACCTTTTCCAGTGTATGTTTCTTCCACCAATTTGACAATGAAATTTTTGTGTTCTTCTAATGAAAGTTTTTT
>JAEMQE010000055.1 GCA_022758945.1 Lentimicrobium sp.
ATCCTTTTCCGAAAGTCATTATTCGAGCGAAAACTTTGTCCTGCAAACCCAACATTTGAACCAACCCTTCACCGTTTTCTCCAAAAACTCCCAACGAATGCGCTTCGTCAACCACTAAATAACAATTGTATTTATTGGAAACGGCAACCAATTCTTCCATATTCGGACAATCTCCATCCATAGAAAAAACGGTTTCAGTAACGATATAGACTTCGTTAATTAAAGCATCTCGACTGCGCTCGATGTGACAGCGCTGGATTATTCTTTCCAAGTCCTCAAAATCATTATGCTTAAATTTATAAGGCTTGGCATTCGAAAGCTGGATTCCGTCGCGAATAGAAGCATGACAGAGTTCGTCATACAAAATCAAGTCCCCTTTTTGCGGAACGGAACTAAAAAATCCCACATTGGCATCGTAACCTGAATTAAAAATCAACGCACTTTCAGATTGATGGAATTTTGAAATATAATCTTCCGCTTCTTGATAAACTTTGTGATTTCCTGATATCAATCGAGAGCCTGTTGCTCCATTTTGGGCGCAATCGACATTCATTAAATACTGATGTGTTTTCTCGAAAATGGCTTTGCTTTTAGAAAACCCAATGTAATCATTCGAGGCGAAATCAATTAAATTATTCCTCACTGGTAATTGTCTCAACGAATTATTTTGTAAACGGAGATTTAATTTATTAGACAGATTTAGTGGTAGTTTTTTCATATACTTAGATTGTCTATCCATTTTGAATTCCCTTTTTCAGTAGCATCTAATAAATCAATATTTAGTTTTTTAGCTATTTCAACAGAAAATTTTCTCGCTGCTTCTTCATTTTCAAAAGAATACATTTTAAAATGCCTATTTACTTTATACCAAAGATTTGTCCCAAAAGAGTCATCCTTATTTTTAAAAAATGAAACGTATTCAAATTCTGCCGCTTTTGTCTTTGAATCATAGGTAAAAGGCCCAACAATATATCTTGAGACTATAGTATTAGTATCAAGATCAACTAACATATTAAAAGTTGCTGAAAATTGCAATCCTTTACCAAAACAAAACCCTCCAATTGCAATAGTTGATGCAAGCCTTTTTAAAAAACCGATTAACGAAAGATCAGAAAAGGCATTATTAAACAACAAAATCAAGAGATAGATAAAAATGCTGTAAAAAACAGATGCAAGTATTAATTCATACCACTTCCGTTTGCCTTCAAACACACAAACTTCATAGTCTTTTATCTTATCCATAGTACAAAAATAAATAAAAAACGCCAAACATTACTGCTTGGCGTTTTAGTATAAATTGAAAATTGTCTTAGTCGGCTAAAACAATTACTTTATTGTCTTTCATTTCGATAGTTCCTGAATTGATAGCTAAAGTGTAGTTTTGATCGTTTACTTTCGTAAATAACCCTTCGGACTCGCTGCTGAACTTGAAACTAGGAGCTGTAATTTTTACAAGTCCTTTTTGAAGTAATGAAACTATTGGCGCGTGATTATTCAACATTTGAAAATGTCCATCCACTCCTGGAAGTGAAATGGAAGTTATTTCGCCTGAAAATAATTTTGCTTCTGGTGATACTATTTCTAAAATCATAATTAGTTAATTACGAATTTAAAATTACAAATTACAAATTGCTATTAATTCGTAATTCGTAATTCATAATTCTATTACGCTTCTGCCAACATTTTTTCTCCTGCTTCGATAGCGTCTTCAATGGTTCCTTTAAGGTTGAAAGCTGCTTCTGGCAAGTGATCTAATTTTCCGTCAATGATCATATTAAATCCTTTGATGGTGTCTTTAATGTCAACCAAAACTCCTTTTAATCCTGTAAATTGTTCTGCTACGTGGAAAGGTTGTGACAAGAAACGTTGTACACGTCTAGCTCTTGAAACCGCCAATTTATCGTCTTCAGAAAGTTCTTCCATACCTAGAATCGCAATAATATCTTGCAATTGTTTGTATTTTTGAAGAATCTCTTTTACTCTTTGTGCACAGTCATAATGCTCATCACCAATAATTTGTGGAGTCAAGATTCTAGAAGTTGAATCCAATGGGTCAACCGCAGGATAAATCCCTAACTCAGCAATTTTACGAGACAATACTGTAGTAGCATCTAAGTGAGCAAATGTTGTAGCTGGAGCCGGGTCAGTTAAATCATCCGCAGGAACGTAAACCGCTTGTACCGATGTAATAGATCCTTTATTTGTTGATGTAATACGTTCTTGCATCGCTCCCATTTCGGTAGCCAATGTTGGTTGGTATCCTACTGCAGATGGCATACGTCCTAAAAGTGCCGAAACCTCAGAACCTGCTTGTGTAAAACGGAAGATATTATCCACGAAGAACAATACATCTTTACCTTGATCTGAACCTGCTCCATCACGGAAATATTCTGCGATAGATAATCCTGACAAGGCTACACGAGCACGAGCTCCAGGAGGTTCGTTCATTTGTCCGAAAACGAAAGTAGCTTTAGACTCTCTCATTCCTGGCATATCTACTTTAGATAAATCCCATCCACCTTCTTCCATAGAGTGCATAAAAGCATCTCCGTATTTTATAATTCCTGACTCTAACATCTCACGAAGTAAGTCATTTCCTTCACGTGTTCTTTCTCCTACTCCTGCGAATACTGAAAGTCCACCGTGACCTTTTGCTATATTGTTGATCAACTCTTGAATCAATACTGTTTTACCAACACCTGCACCACCAAACAATCCAATTTTTCCTCCTTTTGAGTAAGGCTCAATCAAATCGATAACTTTAATACCTGTGAATAAAACTTCTGATGAAGTGGATAAATCTTCGAATTTTGGAGCTGGTCTGTGAATAGACATTCCGTTTTCACCGTCTTTTGGCAAGTTTCCAAGACCATCAATGGCATCACCGATTACGTTGAACAAACGTCCGTAAACATCTGCTCCGATTGGCATTTGGATTGGATTTCCAGTTCCAACTACTTCATAACCTCTGCTCAAACCGTCTGTTGAATCCATTGAGATGGTACGAACGGTGTTTTCACCGATGTGAGATTGTACTTCAAGAACTAATAAAGTTCCGTCTTTTTTTGTGATTTCTAATGAATCATAAATTTTTGGAAGTTCAACATCTTTTCCGTTAAAAACTACATCGACAACTGGTCCGATGATTTGGGCAACTTTTCCTATTACTTTTGACATTGCTTATGTATTTATTAAATAGCTATTCAGGTTTATGAAGTACAGCTAATCGAAACTAATCGACTGGATGCGATTTCAGTGCGCAAAGGTAATTTTTTAAAATATAAAAATCAATACTTTTTTTATAAAAAAAAAGACTGTTTTTAATGGTCTGTTCACATAAGAGAAATTAATCCCCAAAAGTGATTAAAAACAAAAAAACCACCACGTTACCGTGATGGTTATTATAAATTACCGTTTTTAATTTAAAGGGTGCTTGGAAACAAAATTCTATAATCGGCTAGACTTACTCCTTTAAGATTTGATCCGTATTTTAAATTTATAGCTTCAATGAATTTATTTGCAATTAATGCATATCCTCTTGGAGAAGGATGAACACCATCTGTAGAAAAACCACCACCTGTTATATAATCGCCAGTTACTGTAAATCCGTTAGCCGAGATTCCGCCGTTTGCAATTTGAGTCATCAAAGCATTTGCATCAACAAAAGCCAATCCTTTTGCAGTTGCCACACTTAAAATTTTTGCGTTATAAGAATCAGTGGCCGCTTTTACCAATGCAACTTCACTTGCTGTTAACGTTGAGCTGTCATTCATTGGATAAGTAACCCCAATAGTGTTATTAGTAGCTGGATAGCCTGGCTGAGAAGTTCCAATTGAAACACCTGCGGTTAATAATATATAATCTCTAGATGCTACAGCATTGCTTGCATGACGAGCCTTGCCATATAAATTTCCTAGAAATGCAGCCGTTGCTGGTGGATATCCTGCTTGAGTAAATCCTCCTGTATATAAAGCAGTAGCGTCATAAGCCAACATTTCATCTGATATTAAAAGTGGATTCTTAGAACTAACAGTTAATGTTTGGAAACGAGCTGGCTGCCCAGCAAATGCCAACATGTCGTTCATAGCTTTAAATAATGGATTTAACTGTCCAACTTGCGTTGCGTTCAAAGGCACAGGGTTTGTAGCTATGTAAGTAAAAAAAGGCACTGTGTTTACATAAGGTATATTTGCAATCACACCCTTTGCTCCTGCAGAAGTTAAGGTGTTTACCAATGCATCGTATGTAGCATCAAAACCGACACCTGCAGCTCCTGAAGAAGGTGTTAATGGATTTGTTCCGTCTCCTCCAGATGTTGCATATCCTAAAACATCATTGTTGCCTATCCAAAGTGAAAAGAATGTTGGCGTTTGAGACATTGCATAAGCTAAAACTGAAGTAGTAGCATTTGGAGCAAATCGAACATAATATGGATTTGCAGTTCCTACAGAAAGTCCCGCTGCACTACCATAGCTTGGTGATAATAAATGGAAACTTTTAGCTCCCGGAACTCCACAGTTGTTGTAAGGTCCGGCTGCTGCTATTGAGGTCAGAATCTCTGTTGATGGAGTTCCGGCAACCGGAACAGGAGCTTTTCCACCAGTTGAAGCCATTCTCGGTCCAGAATATTGAACTCCATTAATTTTAAATCCGCCAATATTATCAGCCATAAATGGAATTTTAAATGCTCCACCTCCCACTGTTGCAAACTGTTGTGCCAATATATTTGTGTAAGAAACTTTTTGCCCTTCAATAAATAAAGCGCCGTCTGAATATCCTGCAGTTAAAGAGTTCCCTAAAGATACATATTTAGTGAAAATTGCCGTTCCTGCAGTTGGTGGTAATCCGTCTGATGTATTATAAACTACGGTTGCAACATCATTATTATTACATGCTACAAAGGTTAAAGAAACCAATACTAGCCATTTGAAATTTTTTATCATAATCTTATATTTTTATAAATTTTTGACTGATTTAATTACGGATTAATTGTCCAAGAAACAAAATATTGTTGTCCTACTGCGCCAGCACCCAAAACTTGAGTGTAATCTTTACCTCCAATATTAGTTGCACCTAATTTAAGTATCGATTTTATTTTTGGAATACCATAGTTAATTTGTGCATCAACAACCGTAGCGGCAGAAATCATTCCATCAACCATTGTAGATTCCCATAAATACTCATTATTCCATCTTACACTAGCATTAAATCCAAAGTTTTCGAATAATTTTTCATTACCAACAGAAGCTTTAACTCTATGCTTTGGTGTATTAAAACCGGCTTCAAAACCTGGGTCTTTTGCTTGGTCAAATTGAAAGTCAGCATAGTTATAACTAATTCCAAAATCATAGCTGCCAAACATTCTTTTAGAAAGACCTATTCCAACACCTAATGATTGAATTTTTACATCTGTATTAGTATATAATTGATAAGCTCTGTAATTTCCATTGCCAAGAGCGTGCAAAGTTTGAACAGCAGGATTAGTAACATAAGTTGGCGCACCTTGAGCAAAATCAAAAGTTTCGCTTGCAGTTCCGTACAATGGAGCAACAACTACTAAGTTTCCTATGAAGTTATTGTAGGTGTTATAGTATCCATTAATGTCAATATTAACCTCTTTGATTTGAGAACGATATCCTAGTTCAAATGCTTGTACCTCTTCAGGTTTTACATTATTTACATTTGTTTTTTTCAACAATGCAGCCGCTCCAGGCGTATTTCCAGGATGAGTGGCAGCGAAAGCAGCAAATGCATCAACCGAAGTTTTAGTATAAGAATTTTGGTATGCATTCACCCCTGTCATAACTACAGAAGAACCACCTGCATATACTTGTCCAATTGCCGGTGAGCCACTTACTACAGGTCTTGTTTCAGAATATCTTAATAAGTTATCTGGTGCAGAACCTACTAACACGTATGGACCAACATTGAAACCAATATATTGGTCTTGTGTACTTGGGTTTCTAAAACCTGTTTGATAAGATGCTCTGAAATTATGTTGCTTGTTAGCTCCAGCTGCATATACTAAGGATACTCTTGGAGAATAACTTCCGTCAAAGTTTTTAGATTTATCATAACGAACAGATCCTGTAAATTTAAATCTGTCTTCCATGAATTTTTTTTGTAGTTGTGCATAAACACCGTATTCATTATAATAAATAGGACCACTAGCGTCTGTATAAATTCTACCGTGAGAATTCAATTGATATTGTCTGTAAGATCCGCCAACTTGAATTTCTCCAAATTTAATAATGTCTTTAAAATTATAATTAGCGTCAGAATGGTAAATTCTAGAATTATCCACTAATTTAGATCCCGACAACACATCTGGATTACTAATTACTTGATTAAAAGCATTTTGAAATTCTGGACTTCCTGGAATCAATCTACCTGTTTCTGCTACGTTTCTTGCAATAATATGTGCATTATCAGGTGTTTGCCCTGCTAATGTAGCTCCAATGAAGGCTCCTGCGTATTGCCCAAACCAAGTGTTATCAGATTTCCAAGCTCGATTTACATTAATTCCTGTAAATTGCATATCATAAGAACTTCCTCCATCTTCTGAAGTAGTATAACCTCTTAAGAAAAAGTTTTTTCCTTTAAATTCCAATTTATGCTGTTGCATAAAAAAGTTATTTAGGTAATAACGATTTGCCCCTTGATAAACTGCATTTCCAAAACCAAATTTACTTTGCCAAATAACCTCTAGTTTTTCATCTCCAAATGGTCTCAAATGAAGTGAAAAATCTATTTTTGTATTAGCAGCTTTGTTATTAGTCAAATCTACTTCATTGTATCCCGTTCTGCTGACGTTTGTACTTGGAAGTAAATTTACAGCTGAGGCTGGAATTAATCCTAAGTCCGCAAGTGATTGTCCAACTGCTTTTAAATTTGTTGAAACTTCGTCACCATATATGTTGATACCGTCATAATTAATATCACTTCTTGTTATTCCTTGTCCTTGACGGTTTTTGTCATCATAATTTGTGGCATACCAGTCTGTTCCTTGCATAAAAGTCATGTTGACTTTGGCTGCAAAATATTTATTGAAAGCATGTGCCATTCTTATTCCGAAATCATGAAACTCATTTGTTCCCGCTGCTTCTTGGCTAGTTACACCATATTTTAAATAGGTTGAAATCCCCTGATACGTAAATGGACTTTTACTATTCATAAACATAATTCCATTAAAAGCATTTGCACCATACAATGCAGATGATGCTCCTGGTAATAACTCTACGCTTTGAACATCAATGTCCGAAACTCCAATCATATTCCCCAACACAAAGTTTAATAATGGAGAAGAGTTATCCATTCCATCTACTAATTGCATAAAACGAACGTTTGCAACTGTTGCAAAACCACGAGTGTTTATTGACTTGAAAGTCAAACTACTGGTGTTCATTTGAACTTCTTTTAGATTTTCTAATCCATCATAAAAAGTAGGAGACGCAGTTCTTTTAATATCTTTAATTCCCATCCTTTCAATGGTTACTGGAGATTCTAACACCCTTTCCGGTGTTCTTGATGCTGAGACTACAACTTCATCTAATGTTGTTTGTGCATCGGTAAGTTTTATACTTACATTTTGATTGTTTGAAGTAATACTGACTTTCTTAGTTTCATGTCCTAAACTAGTCACTTCAATTGTAAAAGGTAGGCTTTTTGATGAAATTAAGGTGAATTTTCCATCAGCATCGGTGACCGTTCCTGCCTTATCACCAATAACTTTGATGTTTGCGCCAGGAATAGGCTGGTTGTTACTGTCAGTAACTGAACCTGTAATTGTATTTTGAGCAAAAGAAATGCTGCAAAAAAACAAAGACAAAATAAGTAAATACACTCTCATTGGGTTAAATTTTGTTGGTTAATGCTGCCAAAGTACAAATAATTTTGATATTAATAAAAAAACATAATATTAATTTAATATATCATAATTTAAGAATATTTACATATTCTATCTATTATTAAATTAATGATGATTATTTAGTTAAAAATATGCGATATATTATGCGTGCATATAAAATTTATTTCCAAAAATGAACTTATCTTAAAAATTATAATCAATAAAAAGATTACAAAAAAAAAGCGAGATCAAAAAATCTCGCTTTAAATGAATTTATATGTAAGTGTTTAGCTACTCCACAGTAACTGACTTAGCTAAATTTCTAGGCTGATCTACATTACAACCTCTCATAACCGCTATGTGATATGATAAAAGTTGTAAAGGAATTGTAGTTACTAACGGAGACAACGCATCTGATGTTTCCGGAATTTCAATTACATAATCCGCCAATTCACGCACTTGAGTATCTCCTTTAGTTACAATGGCTATGATTATTCCGCTTCTGGATTTAATTTCCTGGATATTACTAACAATTTTGTCATAATGACCTTGTTTTGGCGCAATAATAACTACTGGCATATGCTCATCTATCAGAGCGATAGGTCCGTGTTTCATTTCCGCAGCAGGATAACCTTCGGCATGGATATAGGAGATTTCTTTGAGTTTTAATGCTCCTTCAAGAGCGACCGGAAAATTATACCCCCTGCCTAAATACAAACAATTGTGTGAATCTTTGAACACAGCTGCAATTTCTTTGGCTTTAGCATTCGTTTCTAATGCTTCTTTTACTTTTTCAGGTATAATTTCTAATTCCTGTAAATATCTATGAAAATCTGTGTTGGACAATGTTCCTTTGGCTTTTGCCAAACGCAACGCCATCATTGTTAGTACAGTAATTTGAGTGGTAAATGCTTTGGTAGAAGCTACACCAATTTCTGGACCTGCGTGAGTATGGGACCCAGCGTGAGTCTCACGAGAAATGGAAGAACCAACTACATTACAAACCCCATAAACAAATGCCCCTTTTTCCTTGGCCAACTTTATGGCAGCCATTGTATCTGCAGTTTCTCCAGATTGAGATATGGCAATTACAACGTCTCTGCTGCTTATAATTGGATTTCTATATCTAAATTCAGAAGCATATTCCACTTCAACAGGAATTCTGGTAAATTCTTCAAATATATATTCTGCCACTAACCCTGCATGCCACGAAGTTCCGCAAGCGACAATAATAATTCTTTCTGCATTCAGAAATTTTTCTAAATTATCCTCAACGCCTGACATTTGTATTATGCCTTCATTTGCATGAAGTCTTCCACGATAAGTATCTTTTATAACATCAGGTTGTTCGTATATTTCTTTCAACATAAAGTGATCGTAACCTCCTTTTTCAATTTGCTCCAAGTTCATTTGGAGTTCTTGAATATAAGGATGAACTAAAGAATCATCTTTAATTTTTCGAACTTTCATTGGCTTGTGCAACCTGATATTTGCCATTTCACCGTCTTCTAAATATACGGCATTCGAAGTGTATTCTATAAATGGTGAAGCGTCTGAAGCAATAAAATATTCCCCTTCTCCAATTCCTATTGCCAATGGACTTCCCAAACGGGCAACAACAATTTCATCAGGATTTTTTTTGTCAAAAACAGCTATTGCATAAGCTCCAAATACTTGATTCAATGCGATTTGAACTGCTTTTCCTAATTTTAATTTTTCCTTTTTCTGAACTTCTTCTATAAGATTTACAAGAACTTCGGTATCTGTATCTGAATGAAAAACATACCCTCTTTTTATTAATTCTACTTTCAGAGGAGCATAATTTTCGATAATTCCGTTATGAATTATTACCAAATCACCTGAATTAGAAAGGTGTGGATGAGAATTCACATCATTTGGAATCCCGTGTGTTGCCCAGCGAGTGTGTCCAATTCCAATTGTTCCATTGGTGGAAATTTCTTTTGCAGCTTTGGCTTCTAGATCTACAACTTTGCCTTTAGTTTTACAAAGTTTAATATCTTTTCCGTCATATAACATAACGCCTGCACTATCATATCCTCTGTATTCCAGTCTTTTTAATCCTTTTATTACAATAGGATAGGCTTCTCTATAACCGATATATCCAACAATTCCACACATAATTTTGGTTTAATTTGGTTTTGTATAATAAATTTCAAGTTTTAATCTTTTATCAACTGGAACAGTAGATTTACCCCCAAAAAGTATAGTTCCAAGCGGATTCATAACACTAGCTTTTGGAGCTTGTGAAATTTTTAAGGTTGGTGTTTTTAACTTATTGGAATTAGCAATTTTTATATCTTCGGTAACGACAACACCCAACTTAACATTTGTTGAATCGGCATATTTTACAAGGTTTCTAATATGATTTGTGATTCTGATTTTATAGGTTGAACCTCTTTTAGTTACTGCGTCTTTATTGATGTTTCCGTCAAATATTACTTTTGCAGCTTTGGGTCTAACTGCTGATGAACCATCAACAAAATAATCAATTACAGGGCGATTATTGGTAAAATCATATAAATAAATCCTGTCTGGTTCGTAACTCTTTTTAAAATCTGCATTGTCAGCATCTACATAAAAAACAAGATTAGCTTCGTTGATTAACCAGCCACTCTTTCTAATAATATCTAATTCGTCTGCTACTCCATTTGGAGAACCAGTTGTTCCATCTGCGCCAAAAAGATCTGGGCCAAAGAGCTTTATTACAGCTAAAGAACCTTCGCCTCCTTTTAAATACAATTTATCGTCTCCAAGAATTGGGTTTGAGTTACTAGTGGCATTAGAATAATCAAGATTTGTATTGCTCTGAACCGGCAAACTAACCGTATTTCCTGACATATTAAGAATAATCGACTTTTCAACTCTAGTTACAGTAGTTACGGTGCCCACTGTCGTAGATAAATCTTCTTTGTACTTAATAGTAATTGTCCCTTTAGCAAAATTTATCATTGCTAAACTTCCAGCGTCAGTTGATTGTTCCACTTTGAAATACAATCCTCTAAAATAATTTTTAAAAACATCATTTGTAGTTAAACTTCCTGCTGGTGCATGAATTATTTTAGAATCGAAAAATTCCTTGTTCAATTTCAAACGCATACTTGGTGGAGTTCTTGTTGTGGTAACTTTCCCCGTTGTTGCATCAGTAACATTTACTTTATGCTCTGCCGGGTCAAAGAAAAACTCATTGTTTTGCGCAACATTTGCATCATCATTCAAACGACTTCCGATTTTAAGGTTGTCGAAATCAGTATTTTGATCGGTAAAGTATTTTTGTGCAACTTGAAATCCTCCCACTGGGTCTAAATCTCTCATAAAATAACCCGATTCATATACACTAAGTTTTATTTTTGCTTTAGGCTCTCCGTAAATAGAATCTAATTCATACACATGATTGCCGCTTGCATCTGTTGATAATAATGTGCTAAAATAAGGCACCTCAACATACACGCTATCAATCACAGGATTTGCCCCAATAACAGGATCTGGGCTTGCCATTATTATTTGGGTTGCAAAATTTGCGGTTGTTTTTCCAAAAGCAGGATTATCATAAATTCCCAAAGCATTTACAGCAAGATTATCTGATTGAATGGGTGTGATTTTTTCGTTATAAGCCACTACGCTTGAAGTATATTTAGCTAAATCAAAATGATTTTCGCCAATTAAAGCATCTCCTACTGTACTATATTCTTTATCACAAGAAACAAAAAGAAGGATACTTACAAAAAATAAAATGGATTTAATAATAGAATTATTGTGCATGTTTACTAGAAAATATTTAATTTATAGAACAAAATTTTTATAAAAATTAGAATACGCTTCTGCGAATTTATCTTTCGGGGCGAAAGGTAAAAAAGGTTTTCCTGAAGATTCTATAAATTTTGTTAAACTTG
>JAEMQE010000300.1 GCA_022758945.1 Lentimicrobium sp.
TAGTAGTTTTTATAATCTCTTTCCAAAACGTTAAAATTTGGGAATACTTCTTTCAGTTTTTCATCTACCTCCTTAAAAAACGGAAATTTTTCCAAGCCAACAATGAAAATTGAGAGTTTACTGTCTTTTTTTCTATTGATATACCCATTGATGCTTTCGTTTTCAATATCAAACTCATTCAAAAACGCACTCAAAAATTTAAACATTCTGCTCGCAGCTCCTGAAGCGGGAACGAATTTTTTTAATTTCAGAGTTGATTTATTGGCATCAAAAAAATCTGCTTTTTGCTGAAAATCGTTTTCCGAAAGTTTCAAAATTCCTTTAGAAATGGTTGCGGGTTCTAACAAAACAGCTTTGGCAATCCCTTTTTTGAAAATATTTAATTGATTTTGGATGTTTCCTAATGGAATTCCGTGTTCGTAAATCTGCACAAAATCAAGGGAAGAAAATCCCATTTTTTTGGCTTTAGCCAAATCATTAACTATAGTAATGGCTTTGCATAAACGTAAATTTTTGTCTCCGGAAAGTGTTATAAAAGGCTTGTTGTTATCAATTAAAGTCTGTTTAAAAACTGCAAAAACTGATTCTCTGCCTTCGGCTTTATCTCTTAAATCATCTTTTTCCCAAGGAACATCAATATCGGTCAGAAAAAACAAATCGTATTCGTGTTCAAGAGCTGCTTTGTCAAGTTTTGGGTCGCAAAAGTTGTAATATACTTCCGAAAATACTTTGGTTACCAATAAATTAGTGTCACAAAAAAGAAATTTGTTAGCAGATGAAAGGGCGTCATTTTCTAATTTGGTTTGCCCATAAGCAATGGGCAACATATCGTCAACGTCACAAATCTGAGATGTATTATCCCATTTTTCCTGAAGATAATCACGCGCGAATTCAGGAACCCAAGCCGTGTTAAAATGCTCAGCGAGTTGAATTGCCAAAGTGGTTTTTCCGGTAGATTCCGGACCAAATAGAGCAATTCTAATTATTGAAGATTGTTGTTGTTTAAGATTTTCTTCCATTCTAAATAAGCTGAAATAGCTAAAATTGTAAAAATTAGATACTGCAAAGATAACATTCCAAGTCCGCGATAAGCATATAATGGGGTGACAATTAAATCACCTAGAATCCAAAGCGTCCAATTTTCGATTTTTTTCTTGGCCATATACCACATTCCAGTAAAAAATATGCCCGAAGCAAAAATATCAATATAATTATCTTTTCTTATTTCGTAATCAAAGAAATTATATATCCCGAAAACTACAAAAATTGTGACGAAAAACAATACGATTCCTATTATTTTTTCTCTATTGTCGGTTCTTGTGATTACGAGATTATCCGTGTCATTCCCTTTTCGAGCCCAGTTGTACCAACCATAAATACTCATTATGGTAAAATATCCATTGATCATCATATCGCCAAGATAACCTGCAATATAAAGCAAATAAGTCGTGATTATTGTGGCAATCAAGCCTGTAGGATACACCCAAATATTTTCTTTTTTAGCAAACCAAACACTCAAAATTCCAAATACAAAAGCGATGAATTCTAATATGATTTGTGTCGTTGAAGCGTATTTATAGGCATTTAGAAAAAATTCTATCATAATTTTATTTATTGAAAAAATCAACATCCTTTTCAAAAGCAGTCCCAATAACCACCAAATCGGCACCAGAATCGTAGGCTTTTTGAATTCCCTGCAAATCTATAATTCCTCCTCCAACAATCAACGGGATTTCTATGTTTTGGGACACTTTTTTAATGATTTCTCTAGGTACAGCAATATCTGCGCCACTTCCCGCTTCGAGATAGATTAATTTATTTCCTAATAATTCTCCCGCTTGTGCGGTTTGCAAGATGTATTCTGGATTATTTCTGTCCAATGGGGTTGTTTTACTTACGCGTTCTACAGCAGTTTCAGTTCCGCTTTCGATGAGAATATATCCAGTTGAAATAATTTCAAGCTGAGTTTTCTTTAAAATGGGAGCTGCTTTTACTTGGTGTTCGATTAAATAGTCAGAGTTTCTGCCTGAGATTAAAGACAGAAATAAAATGGCATCGGCTTTGTCTGAAATCTGGGATGGATTTCCAGGGAAAAGAACAATTGGCAAAGCCCCCCGACCCCCAAAGGGGGAGAATTGCCTGATTTTTGAAATTAATTCATCTAAAATATTATTTTCAACTAGGCTTCCGCCAATAAAAATGTGAGTTGCCGGTGATTGGTTTATTTTTTCTATTAATATTTCGGCTTTATCCAAATCGATTTTGTCGGGATCGAGGAGAATGGCGAGGAGTTTCTCGTTTTCTATTTTAGATTTTAAAATATGGTTGTAGATGTTTGTCATTATTGGCACACGGATGAAACGGATTTGCACTGATTTTTTTTAATTCTCGAAAGCGTAAACTAAAGTAAAATTCTCAAATTCTTCGAAAATAATTTTAAATTTTTGAGAAATACCCTCGAAATGAAGTTGAGCAATGGTTTTTTGGTCTTCGATTTCAAATGGTTGGACTTGAATGTGGTCTTTGAAACTGATTCCTTTTTCGTTTCGGATTTTGAAAATGGCTTCTTTGGCTCCCCATTTTACAGTTAGTTTTTTAATATAATCTGGCGTGTCAAAGCTTTTCAATCGATTCAATTCATTATCATTTACAAATTTATCGGCAATTCGGATAATTTTTTCTCTTTGCATTTCGATATCGATTCCTACAGTTTGCTCGCTTATAATAATTGCGGAAAAATGATGCGAATGTGTAATAGAAACGTGCTTTCCATTCACAAAATAAGGTTTCCCGAATTCGTCATAATGCAAATCGAAATCAGAATATCCTGCTTCCTTCAAAAGCATACGTACACTCAAAAAAGCACGTTGGTGCATTTCGGATTTCATTGCGTTTAACCGAAGCCGGGTTTTTCCTTTTAAAACCACTTTCTCCGATAATTCCACTAAGGATTCGGTGATTTTCCAAACTATAATTTGGGTTGAAGAATTGAAGTTTATGGTTTTAAATAAAGGCATTTTGATATCGATTTTTTAGCCCTGATAGCCAATTGCTTTCGCAATTACCTTTTTTTGCGCTTTTTTGCGCAGAAAAAGATAGAGCGGATAGCAGGAAATAGCTCCGGAAAAAAATTATTTCATTATAATTCAAAAGATTACGGCATTAAACAATTCATAAATGTTACCGAATGCTTTTTAAATTATAAGTTATTCCGTAAATTTGCAAAAATTTTATAATTACAAATATACTATAAATGAGTACAACGACTATGCCTTATGTGGCTTTCAAAGTAAAAGACATTTCTCTAGCGGCTTGGGGAAGAAAAGAAATTGAACTAGCAGAAGCTGAAATGCCAGGTTTAATGGCACTTCGTTCTGAATATAAAGACGAACAACCTCTAGCAGGTGCTCGTATTGCAGGATGTTTACACATGACAATCCAAACTGCAGTTTTGATCGAAACTTTAATTGCTCTTGGCGCTGAAGTGACTTGGTCATCTTGCAATATTTTCTCAACTCAAGATCAAGCTGCTGCTGCAATTGCTGCTGCAGGAATTCAAGTTTATGCCTGGAAAGGTTTGAACGAAATGGATTTTGACTGGTGTATTGAGCAAACTTTGTTCTTTGGCGAAGACAGAAAACCATTGAATATGATTCTTGATGACGGTGGAGATTTGACTAATATGGTTATTGACCGTTTCCCAGAATTGGTTGCTGGAATCAAAGGATTATCTGAAGAAACTACAACTGGAGTTCACCGTTTGTACGAAAGAGTAAAAGCCGGAACATTGCCAATGCCTGCAATTAATGTCAATGACTCGGTTACTAAATCGAAATTTGATAACAAATACGGTTGTAAAGAATCGGCAGTTGATGCAGTTCGTCGTGCTACTGATATTATGTTGGCTGGAAAAAGAGTAATCGTTTGTGGTTACGGAGACGTTGGAAAAGGAACTGCTGCTTCTTTTAGAGGTGCTGGTTCTATTGTAACAGTTACCGAAATTGACCCAATTTGTGCTTTGCAAGCGGCAATGGACGGTTATGAAGTGAAAAAATTAGATACTGTTGTTGGAAATGCTGATATTATCATCACAACTACTGGAAATAAAGCCATCGTTTTGGGTTCTCATTTCGAACAAATGAAAGACAAAACTATCGTTTGTAACATTGGACATTTTGATAACGAAATTGATATGGCTTGGTTGAACAAAAACCACGGGGCATCCAAAATCGAAATTAAACCACAAGTTGACAAATATACTATCGCTGGAAAAGACATTATCATTTTGGCCGAAGGTCGTTTGGTAAACCTTGGTTGTGCTACAGGTCACCCAAGTTTTGTTATGAGTAACTCATTTACCAACCAAACTTTAGCTCAAATAGAATTGTGGAAAAACAGCGCGGCTTACAACAATGACGTGTATATGTTACCAAAACACTTGGACGAAAAAGTAGCTATGTTGCACTTGGCTAAACTAGGTGTTGAACTAGAAACTTTACGTGTAGACCAAGCGGAATATATTGGTGTGGAAGTTCAAGGACCGTTTAAGCCAGAATATTACAGATATTAGTATTAAGAAATTAGTATTAAGAATTAAGATAGAACCCTTGCAGAAATGTGAGGGTTTTTTGTTTGGTAAATTATTAGACCTAACAGGTTTAAAAAACCTGTTAGGTTTGTGAAACTACATTTATTTTAAAAATAAAATATGCTTTTACGGTTTTACGTAAAGTTATTAAAAATCAAGAAGATATATTTGTGTGGATTTTAGTGTAAATTAGCTGAAGGAAAAATTTTGATATAACAGAGAGTAAATCTATTCTATCGATATTATATTAAGAAAATGATTTTTTAAATATTATTGGATAAATACTTGTTTTTTGACAATAAAGGGGATTCAATTACAACACTAATATTAGAACCAAAAGATTATTTTGAAAATTAAATAAACTCGCTCTTCGGTGTCTCCCTACTCGGAAGTATCATAAAACAAAAACTCCTATTCTCCCAAAAGTCTAGGGGTTTTTTTTAACAATAAAACCTTAATCAATAAGCTTAAATATTTTATATCTTTGTATCCTAATTGATTACTTATCAAAATGACTACACTTACCGTAAACATAAAAGACATTTCTCAAATTGCAATCATCAAAAAAATTTTGAAAGCTTTTGATGTGGAAGTAATTGAGCAAAATAATGAAATTACAAATCCCGAAATAATCGAAAGGTTAGAAAAACATCATAAAAACTTTCAAGATTCTGCCTACAGAGAAGAAAACTACACCAAAGTAGATCCAAAAAATATATGGGCAGATATACAATAGAAATAAGCAAAGAAGCGCTTGCTGATTTGTCAAAAATAAAAAAGTCTGGCAAGAAAACGGATATTTCTAAAATTGAAAAAATATTTTTTGAACTAGAAACCCATCCAACAATAGGAATTGGCAAACCTGAGAAACTGAAATACAAGAACGAAAATGTTTGGTCTAGGCAAATCAACAAAAAAGACCGATTAGTATATGAAATTATCGACCACGAAGTAGTAGTAATTATCATTTCAGCCTTGGGACATTATAATGACAAATAATAATTCCGTTTAAAGTTTACTTCTCAAACCGCATAAAACTTCAACAAAAAAACCCGCTTCTCACGAAACGGGTTTTTAATGAATTGAGAAAATCAATTATGCTTCAACTTCGAATGGAAGTATAGATACATAAGATTTATTATCTCTTTTCTTTTGGAACTGAACAACTCCATCTACTCTTGCGTGTAGGGTGTGATCTTTACTAATGTAAACGTTTTCACCTGGATTATGTTTTGAACCTCTTTGTCTTACGATGATGTTCCCGGCAATAGCAGCTTGTCCACCAAAAATCTTTACGCCTAAACGTTGTGATGCTGATTCTCTACCATTCTTGGAACTACCGACACCTTTCTTATGAGCCATGACGTATTAGTTTTATTTTGTTATTATTCTTGTGTCTCTTCTTTTTTAGCTTTTGGAGCTTTTTTTACTTTTGGAGCTGCTACTTCTTCAGCAGCTACTTCAACAGTTTCTTTTTTAGCAGCGGCTTTCTTAGGAGCTGATACTGAAATACCTTCGATTACAATTTGGGTAAGATACTGACGGTGACCGTTTCTCTTTTTGTAACCTTTTCTTCTTTTCTTTTTGAAAACGATTACTTTATCTCCTTTTAAGTGTTGTAACACTTTGGCTTCTACTGAAGCTCCTTCTATAGCTGGGGCGCCTATTGTGATTGAACCGTTATCATCTAACAAATAAACTTTGTCGAAAGAAACTTTAGTTCCTTCTTCATTTGTCAAACGGTGAACGTAAACCTTTAGGTCTTTGCTAACTTTGAATTGTTGCCCTGCTATCTCTACGATTGCATACATAACAAATTGTTTTATAAATTTTTAAGGTTGCAAATATACAATTAAATATTTATTCTGCAATTAGTTCCTCCAAAAAAATAGTTGAATTGTTTTATTCCAAGATTTTCAATGGTTTACCAATGGTTTGATGGCCATTTTTTCAATGAAAATTGTTAAACTTATATCAAAATTATAATGATTCGCTATTCATCATTAAAAAAAGGTATTTTTGATGTAATAAATTTGTAGTTATTTAACCAATTACAAATAAAATTTTTATTAATCCTCATGAAAAAATCAATAATGGTATTAAGTACAGCGCTTATGCTTGGAGGAATTGCTTCGGCTCAGAAAGTAGCTTTCGAAGAATATGATTTAGACAATGGTTTGCATGTTATTTTGCATAACGACCCTACGGCGCCAGTGGTAATAACTTCGGTGATGTACCATGTAGGCTCGAAAGACGAAAATCCGGAAAGAACCGGATTTGCACACTTTTTTGAACATTTGTTGTTTGAAGGAACTGAAAACATAAAACGTGGCGAATGGTTCAGGATAGTATCTTCTAACGGAGGAATAAACAATGCTAACACTTCGGATGACCGAACTTATTATTATGAGGTTTTTCCTTCAAACAATCTAGAATTGGGACTTTGGATGGAATCTGAAAGAATGATGCATCCCGTAATCAATCAAATTGGTGTCGACACTCAAAACGGAGTTATTAAAGAGGAAAAAAGAACTGTTTTCGACAATAAACCTTATGGAAATTATATTGCCGTAGTAAAAGAAAATATGTTCAAAAAACATCCATATCGCTGGACTACCATTGGTTCGATGAAAGATTTAGATGCTGCCACTTTAGAAGAATTTAAAGCTTTTAATAAAAAATTCTACACCCCAAACAACGCTGTTTTAGTTGTTGCAGGTGATTTTCAGAAAAAACAAGCCAAAGAATGGATTCACAACTATTTTGGTGCAATTCCAAGAGGGCAAGATTTGAAAAAAGAAATTTTTATTGAGGAACCTATAACAAAAACCATAAAAGCTACCTACGAAGACCCAAACATCCAAATTCCGATGCTTATTGCTTCGTATAGAACTCCTTCAATGAAAACAAAGGATGCGAGAGTATTAGAGATGATTTCTTCCTTATTAAGTGACGGAAAAAGTTCTATATTGTATAAAAAAATTGTTGATGATAAAAAAATGGCGCTACAAATTGGCGCATTTACTTATAGCCAAGAAGATTATGGAATGTATATTATTTATGGCCTACCGCTTGGAGAAAATACAACTGCAAACATTTTAAAAGAGATAGACGAAGAAATTGTTAAGTTGCAAACTGAATTAATTTCTGAGAAAGATTACGAAAAATTACAAAATATAATTGACAATCAATTTGTAAACAACAATGCAAATGTGGAAGGAATTGCCGAAAACTTAGCAAAATACTATTTGCTTTATGGTGATATAAATTTGATTAATACCGAAGTTGAGCTTTTTCATTCCATTACTCGAGAAGAAATTAGAGATGTTGCCAAAAAATATTTAAACCCAAACCAAAGATTAATCTTGGATTATGTTCCCGTTACGGAAAAAACTCAAAACTAAGACGGTCTGAATCATGAAAAAACTAAATATCCTATTATTAATTTTGCTCTTAACCGGAATTATGCAAGCTCAAGAACGCCCACAACCCAAACCTGGAAATGCTCCAGTAATAAATATCAAAAAACCTCAAACGTTTGTATTAGCAAACGGCTTGAAAGTGATGATTGTTGAAGACCATAAATTACCCAGAGTAATCTGTAATCTCACTTTAGATAACGCTCCTTTTGCCGAAGAAAACAAAAAAGGAGTCGATGATTTGAGCAGTAGATTAATTGGGAATGGATCTAAAAAAATATCTAAAGATGCCTTTAATGAAGAGTTAGATTTTCTTGGTGCCGATATGAGTTTTAGTTCACAAGGTGCTTTTGCAAGTTCCCTTTCTAAATATGCTGGCCGAATTCTAGAACTTATGGCCGATGGCGCATTGAACCCTAATTTTACTCAGTCGGAATTTGACAAAGAAAAAACCAAAATGCTTGAAGGACTAAAAGTACAAGAAAAAAGCGTTCCGGCAATTGCCAATAGAGTTGTTAATGCTTTAACTTTTGGAAAACAACATCCTTCTGGAGAATATACTTCTGAGGAAACGTTGAAAAATGTAACCCTCGCCGATATTGAAGCCAATTATCAGAATTATTTTGTGCCCGAAAATGGGTATTTAGTAATCATTGGCGATGTAAAATATAAAAATGTCAAACCTATCGTTGAAAAACTGTTTGGATCTTGGGAAAAAAGAAGTATTCCAAAACGAACTTATGCCGCACCTGAAGATGTTCCCTTTACCCAAATTAATTTTGTGGATATGCCCAATGCAGTACAGTCAGAAATTTCATTGGTAAACACAATACATTTAAAAATGAGTGATCCTGATTTTTTTCCGGCAGCTATAGCAACTTATATTCTTGGAGGCGATTTCAACAGTTATTTAAATATGAATTTAAGAGAAGAACACGGTTGGACTTATGGTGCCAATGCAATTATTGGAGCTGGTAAATATGTTACAAAAATGAAATCTTCATCGGCGGTAAAGAGTTCCGTTACGGATAGTGCCGTTGTTGAATTTATCAAGGAAATTAAAAGAATCAGAACCGAGAATGTAAGTGATGAAGTCCTCAAAAACGTAAAAGCAGGTTACATCGGACGATTTGTAATGAAGGTTCAGCAACCTCAAGCTGTGGCACGATATGCATTGAATATTGAAACAGAAGGTCTTCCGAAAAATTTTTACGAAAACTACATTAAAACCATAAATTCAGTTACAGCTGTAGATGTGAAACGTGCCGCCAATAAATATTTTCTAATTGACAATACCCGAATTGTAATTGCGGGAAAAGGTTCGGAAGTCATTCCAGGCTTGGAAAAACTGAAAATTCCAATATTTTATTTTGATAAATATGGAAACCCAACAGAAAAACCTGTTTTAAAGTAAAAAATGTTGCTATTTAAAAGAACAAAACAAATGAAAAGGCTGCCAAAAAAATGACAGCCTTTGTTATTTATATGAATATTAAATACTATTTCTTTGCCGACAAATAAACTCCAATCAAAATGATAAAAGCACCCAGAAACTGAACCGGAGTGAGCATTTCGTTATCTAACAATCCCCAAAAAAAGGCAACAATTGGAATTAAATAAGTAACCGAAGTCGCGAAAACTGGTGAAGACATTTGTATCAGTTTAAAAAAAAGAACATTGGCAATTCCAGTTCCTAAAACTCCCAATATCATAATAAACAAAACCGAATGTTGCACTTTGTCGATATGGATAACTTCAAAAAAACCAGAGAAAAACAAAATAGAAAATGCTGGCAGAAGTAGCACCAAGAAGTTTCCAGTTGTAATACTCAATGGACTTAAATCAGATAAAAATCGCTTGATAAAGTTTACATTTATCGCATAAAAAATTGTTGCAATAATAACCAAAATAGCATAATAATAATTATGCCCCGGATTGTTTATAGCGCCATTTAGCACTAAAAGAATACTTCCAATCAGTCCAATAAAAACGCCCCATATTTGCCTCTTTTGAAAAGTAATTCCAAAAAATATCGCACCCAATACCAAAGTATTCAAAGGGGTCAATGCGTTAAGAATAGCAGTAATTGAACTATCTATTTCCGTTTCGGCAATAGCAAACAGATATGCTGGAATAAATGTTCCAAAAAAGGAGGTCAATGCAATGTATTTCCATTTATGTCTAGGGATTTTAGTCAAGCTTTTGAAACCTATAACCAATAAAAAAATGGCAGCAAAAATAATTCGTAATGACCCTAATTGCATCGCTGACAAGCCGACAAGACCTTTTTTTATTAATATAAATGAACTTCCCCAAATAAACGCAAGCGTTATCAAGTAAACCCATTTCAACTGTCTTGAATCCATAAACTAAATTTTGGCTCAAAATTGTAATTATTTTATGAATTAGCAGCGCTTTTTTTTATTAATTTTGTTTGCTATTCTAAAATGATTACTCTTTAAAATCTAACGATAATGAATTTTTCCAAATCAATAATGACAATAATGCTTGTAAGCCTTTTGTTTGTGGGCTGCAAAGAAAAGTCGAGCGAAAATGTTGCAGATTCAGCAACAGAAACAGGAACTCCAAAAGTAAAAAAGGAAATTGCCGCTGCAAATTTACAAACGGCGAATTTTACCATCAAAGGGATGACTTGTGAAATAGGTTGTGCAAAAACAATACAAGAAGAACTAAACGGACTTGACGGCGTTCAAACTGCAACAGTAAATTTTAAAAAAGAGTCAGCAACTGTATCTTTCGACAAAACTGTTTTAACTCCAGAAGAACTAACTAAAGTGGTAGAAGCAACTGCTGATGGTAAAACATATAAGGTTTCAAATATGAAGTTGTAAAGTTTCTTGTTCTTATTTTGAAAATGGAAAACAACCTGAGAAAAAAATAATTTTTATTTGCTGATTTCGTTTGTCAACTTTTTCAAATCAATAGGCTCTCCATTTACATTATAAAATTCATATTTGAAATTTAATTTTCCTTCTATTTCTTCAATATCAACCTGCATTTGATAAGAGCCGTCCCTCCACTCTACAATGACATCATAGCAATAATTTCCAAACCCAAAGCTACTAGGAAGATTGCTAGAGTAAATCAATTTTTTTGATTTAAGATTTAATGTGTGAATCTCAATATTGTCATACGAACCAATTTCTTCGTTATCAATTGGCCTACCCATAAAATCAAACTCTCCTTTTATTTTTTTGGTTTTCCGTTTTTCTTTTGGCTCATTATAAACGTCTTTTATAGAAAAAATCACGTCTTTTAGTGCGCTTTTCCCAGTATTCAAAATCAAAAATCTGATTTGATGACTATACATTAATCTATGCACTTTCTTTTTGCTTCCTTCTAATGTTACTCCTTCACCAAGATCTACATTTGTAATTTCTAAAATAGGCAAATTATGAACTGTAGATTGACTAAAGGGTTCTAAGGTGAAATTCTTTATCCTTTTTTCAGCTTCCATAACATTCTTTGTTTTGGAATTCAATTCTTGGCTTAAATTTTCAATTTTTTTATTTGCTTCTTCCAATTCTTTTTTGGCCGTTTCGATTTTTTCATTGGCATTAAAACTTCCCTCAAAGAAGAAATAGATTGAAAGTCCCATCAAAACACATCCTAGAAATGCCAGTATCAATGTTAGCATAAGTGATTTTTTTTTCATTACAAAAATCGGTTAGAGAATTATTATATTCTTCTTTATTCTGGGTATACAAATATATTAAAAT
>JAEMQE010000082.1:0-6893 GCA_022758945.1 Lentimicrobium sp.
TTACGCTAAATTCTTTTCTGATAATTAAAGGTTGGTACTGTCTTTTTCCTGAGGCTTGCCCTGTTGCCATATCTCTTGGCGATTTTACATCATAGTCGAATGCAATGGAGCAACCTGTTTCTGTTTGAATTACACGACATTTAACATTTTTTTTCTGATCATAACCTGAAGTTTTTGCTGCATCTTGTGCAAATAATGGAGCAGTAAAATTGGTAAAAGCAATAAAAGCTATTGCTACAAAGATTGATTTTTTCATAATTTCTAAAGTTTAATTGTTACTTTTTAGTTGTTTAGTAATAGATACTTTTAGTTCAAAAATTGTTACCCTATTCATCTGAAAAAAAAATCAGATTTTTATAATTTCAAATTTCCAAAAGAACGATTACAAGTTTATATCAACTTGCGTTTACAATTGTTACCCTTCCATTATTCTTTTTTAGTGGATGTCACTTTCAAGTAAGGATCCGAAGAAGATTTTTGGCTTTGATCTCCCGAGACTTTGATTGTTGTGTTTTCTGGAGCTTTTTTTTCAGTAGTCACTTTCAAATAAGGATCTGCAGCTGATCGTTGACCTTGGTCTCCAGCAACTTTAAATCTATTATTTTCTTGAGCATTTGCTTTATTGGCAGATGACACTTTCAAATAAGGATCGGCAGCTGATTTATTGCTATTGCCTTTTTGAGTACTACTTCCCTTTATTTCCCGAGAATTATTATCAGTGACTTTCATAAAATCACTATCTTCTCCCTTATGTTTAAAGGAATTACCTTTAATTTCACCTGTTTTAACATTGGCATCGGGATCAGTAGGAAGGTCTTTTACATCGGCATCTAATACTTTTCTAGATGCAGTTTTATTTGTGTTGTCATTTTTGCTAACTTGCGCAAATGCAATTGAACCCATAAACAAAGCTCCAATAAATGCGATCGATTTTTTCATATTTCAAGAAATTTAAAAGTGATAAAAATAATTTATTTGTTACTAAACCTAATAATTCAAATTATGTGGCCATTTCTACTATTCACGGCCGTGGCGTTTTTGCTCAAAGAGCCATTACGACAGGAACTATAATCGAAGAGTGTCCCATTATAAAAATGAAACTCCAAGAAATGACGGTACGAAAACAAATGCTGCTCAATTACTACGCTTTTATGATAGATGAGCAAAATGAATATACAGGAATTGCACTAGGTTATGGCTCATTATACAACCATTCCGACACCTGCAATGCAACCTATTATTTCGATAAAGAAAAAGAACTTATGATTTTTGAAGCTACGCATCCTATTGCCAAAAATCAGGAAATTACCATCAACTATCTCGGCCCCAATTCTGATGGGAAATCCATAGAAAATTGGGTTAATAAACCCGAAATATGAAATTTTTACTTTAAAAATTTCATAAATATACACTTTTTTACTAACCACGCTATTTTTTTATTGTTTTTATTTAAAATAAATAAAAATTACAAATACAAAAAAGCCCTTTCGATACTACCTTCGAAAGAGCTTTTAAATGGATATAAAAACGGTTTTAAATTCCTGCTACCGTTTTTATTTCTTCAATAATTCTTAATGCTAAAGCATCTGCTTTTTCTTGTGAGGCTGCTTCTGTATAAATACGAATAATAGGTTCCGTATTCGATTTGCGGAGGTGAACCCAATTTTCGGCAAAGTCAATTTTTACACCATCGATGGTTGTAATGTCTTCGTTTTTATATTTTTCGGTCATTGCTACCAGAATCGCATCGACATCAATTTGTGGTGTCAATTCGATTTTGTTTTTGCTCATATAATATTCCGGATACGAAGCTCTCAAAGCAGAAACACTCATTTTTTTGTTGGCCAAATGCGTTAGAAATAAAGCCACACCCACTAAACTATCACGTCCGTAATGCAATTCAGGATAAATAATTCCGCCGTTTCCTTCACCCCCAATAATGGCATTATTTTTCTTCATCAACTCCACTACGTTCACCTCGCCTACAGCACTAGCTTCGTAATTTCCATTATGTGCATTGGTTACGTCACGCAAAGCGCGAGAAGAAGACATATTCGAAACTGTATTTCCCGGAGTTTTGCTTAATACATAATCAGCACAAGCCACCAAAGTATATTCCTCGCCAAACATTTCGCCGTCTTCACAAATGAAAGCCAAACGATCTACATCTGGATCTACCACGATTCCTAAATCGGCTTTTTCTTCGACCACCAATTCTGAAATATCAGTTAAATGTTCCTTCAACGGTTCTGGATTGTGAGGAAAATGTCCGTTGGGTTCGCAATATAATTTTACGACTTCAACTCCCATTAATTCCAATAATTTTGGAATAATAATTCCTCCAGAAGAATTCACACCATCAACAACAACTTTGAATTTAGCCGCTTTCACGGCTTCGATATCTACCAATGGCAAGTTCAAAACTTCATCGATATGAATGTCCATATAAGCATCATTTTCAATGATTTCGCCTAAATCATCTACACCCGAAAAATCGAATGCTTCCGCTTCGGCTATTTGAAGGATTTTTTCTCCTTCGATACCATTCAAGAATTCTCCTTTTCCATTCAATAATTTCAAGGCATTCCATTGTTTTGGATTGTGCGAAGCCGTAAGAATGATTCCACCATCGGCACTTTCCAAAGGAACGGCTACTTCAACAGTTGGCGTTGTTGAAAGTCCCAAATCAACCACATCAATTCCCAATCCTATTAATGTATTTACTACCAAATTATGAATCATTGGCCCAGAAATTCTGGCATCACGACCTACAACAACTTTTAAATTTTTATTGTTTTTGTCATTGCTATTTTTCAACCAAGTTCCATAAGCCGAAGCAAATTTTACCGCATCAACCGGAGTCAGGTTATCTCCCACTTTTCCGCCAATAGTACCTCGAATTCCTGATATAGATTTTATTAAAGTCATTTAATTTTAGAGTTTAGATTTTAGATTGCAGATTTCGGATACAAATATAAAAAAGTTATGTGTTTAATGAGTCTTAAATTGTAAGTTACTAATTCTTTTAAAAAATTCAAGGATTCGTGTTTTTTTATATCTTTATCAAATTACAATTAAAATCATAATTCAAGCAAAAAAGGGAAATTGAGAAGTCCAATCTGAAATCTAAAATCTAAACTCTAAAATGAATTTCCTAGCACACATATATCTTTCCGGCAACAGCGATTTGATGAAAATTGGCAATTTTATGGCCGATGGCATTCACGGGAAACACTTTGATACGTTTCCAAAGGAAATTCAAAAAGGAATCATTCTGCACCGTTCCATCGACACATTTACCGATGCTCATCCTGTTTTTCGGCAAAGTACCAAAAGGCTGCACGCCAATTACCATCATTATTCCGGAATCATCGTAGATATTTTTTACGACCATTTTTTGGCCAAAAACTGGAAAAATTATTCTGATGAAAGATTGGAAGATTATTCCGAACGTTTTTACCAATCTTTGAGAGACAATTATAAAGATTTGACTCCAAAAACCCAAAAAATGATGCCTTATATGATAGAATATAATTGGCTCCTGAGTTATCAAACCATAGAAGGCATCGAAAGCGTTTTGGCAAAAATGGATACAAGGATGAAACACAATTCAAATATGCGGTTTTCAGTTGCGGAGTTGAGAACTTTTTATTCTAATTTTGAAACCGAATTCACCACTTTTTTTGCAGCATTAATAGTACATTCGAACCAGAAAATACAAACATTATGAAAAAAACAATATTACTAATTGCTTTAGCCATTTTAGGCTGCAAACCGAATGAAAAAACTGTAGAACCCACAGGTTTAGTAACCTCAAAAGCGATGGTTGTTTCGGCGCGTGAAGAAGCATCAAAAATTGGTAGCGAAATAATGCAAAAAGGCGGTAACGCTTTTGATGCAATGGTCGCCACCGAATTGGCTTTGGCAGTTGCTTATCCGCAAGCAGGAAATATTGGTGGAGGTGGTTTTATGGTTTTCAGGAAAGCAAATGGTAAAACTGGTGCTATTGATTATCGTGAAAAAGCACCACTGGCTGCATCTAAGGATATGTTTCTGGATAAAAACGGAAACGTGATTGAAGGAAAAAGCACCGAGACAGCGTTAGCTATTGGAATCCCGGGAACTATAGCTGGTTTGTTTGAAGTAAACAAAAAATATGGCTCGATGCCAATGAGCGAAATCCTGAAACCCGTGATTGCATTGGCAGAAAAAGGTGTTGTTGTCACTGAATTTCAGGCGCAAAGTTTGGCTGATTATCGAAACACTTTCGTTAAAATTAATGGACCAAATAGCCTACTTTCTAAGCAATATAAGGCTGGTGACACCATAAAATATCCTGCATTGGCTGAAACCTTAAAAAGAATTGCCAAAAACGGTCGGGATGAATTTTACAAAGGAGAAACAGCGCAGCAATTAGTTGCTTTTCTTTCGAAAAAAGGAGGAAATACAACGCTGGAAGATTTGAATAAATACGAGGCAAAATGGAGAACTCCAATCACATTCCAATACAAAGATTTGAAAATTACCTCAATGTCGCCGCCAAGTTCTGGTGGAATTTGCCTCAATCAAATTATGAAAATGATTGAGCCTTACAACATTTCAGAAATGGGTCAAAACAGCACAAAAGCGATTCAACTCATCACGGAAGCGGAACGTAGAGCTTATTCAGACAGGAATTATTTTCTGGGTGATCCAGATTTTGTCAAACTTCCTATGGCAGCATTGGTTAATCCTGAATATTTAAAAAGCAGAATGAGTGACTTTACATTCGATAAAGCATCAAAGTCATCTGTAATTGGTCACGGCAAAATTCAAGGTTATGAAAGCAAGCAAACTACACATTATTCTATTGTGGATGCAGCTGGAAATGCCGTTTCGGTGACGACAACCTTGAACGATAATTACGGTTCAAAAATATATTGTGACGAGCTGGGTTTTTTCCTGAATAATGAAATGGACGACTTTAGCGTAAAACCTGGAGTTCCTAATTTGTATGGTCTTACAGGAAATGAAGCCAACAGTATTGCTCCACAAAAAAGAATGTTAAGCTCAATGTCGCCAACGATTGTGGAGAAAAACGGTAAACTTTTTATGGTGGTTGGAACACCAGGAGGTTCTACGATAATCACCTCGGTTTTGCAAACGATTTTGAATGTGTATGAATTCAAAATGAGTATGCAAGATGCTGTGAATGCGCCTCGATTTCATCACCAATGGTTACCAGACGAAATCACTTTTGAGCCTAATTCTTTTTCTCCAGAATTGTTAGAAAATTTGAAGAAAAAAGGATACAAAGTCAATGAAACTAATAAAGAAATCATTGGCGAAGTTGATGCTGTTTTGGTGTTGCCAAATGGAAAATTAGAAGGCGGAGCAGATAAAAGAGGTGATAATAAAACGGTGGGGTTTTAAAATAACTTGAAAATGAAAAAAATAATTATCCTATTAAGTCTTATCAGTTTTGGTTGTAAAACCCAAAACATAATTGCACAAACGGGACTTGTCGCTAATAAAGCAATGGTCGTTTCGGCTCGCGAAGAAGCTTCGAAAATTGGTGTTGAAATTATGAAAAAAGGCGGCAATGCCTTTGATGCAATGGTTGCTACTGAATTGGCTTTAGCTGTTGCTTATCCCTTTGCAGGAAATTTGGGCGGCGGCGGTTTTATGGTGTATCGAAAAGCGAATGGGGAAATGGGCTCGTTGGATTATCGCGAAAAAGCCCCTTTGGCAGCCTCAAAAGATATGTTTTTGGACGAGAATGGAAATGTTATCAAAGGAAAAAGCCTGGAAACTGCATTAGCTATTGGAGTTCCGGGAACTATTGCAGGAGTATTTGCAGTACACGAAAAATTGGGTTCTTTGCCTATTGAAGAAATATTAAAACCGGTAATTGCATTGGCAGAAAGAGGAGTCATTGTTACTAAAAAACAGGAAAATCAATTGAAAAATTATCACGAAGCAATTGTAAAAATAAATGGTGCTACATCATTGTTATCCAATAATTTTAAAGAAAATGATACTATAAAATATCCAGCTTTGGCAGCGACATTAAAACGAATTGCTAAAAATGGAAGAGACGAATTTTATAAAGGCGAAACAGCCAAAACATTGGTTCATTATCTTCAGCAAAAAGGTGCCATTATCACATTGGAAGATTTGGCAAAATATGAAGCCAAATGGAGAACTCCAATCACTTTTGATTACAAAGATTTAAAAATCATTTCGATGCCACCACCAAGCAGCGGTGGGCTTTGCCTTGCCGAAATTCTCAAAATGATTGAACCTTATGACATTGCTAAAATGGGGCATAATTCATCCGAAGCTATTCAGGTAATTGTGGAAGCCGAAAGAAGAGCTTATGCAGACAGAAGTGTTTATCTTGGCGATCCTGATTTTGTAAAAATTCCGGTCAAAGAATTGATTTCAGAAAAATATTTAAAACAAAGAATGGCTAATTTCAGTTTTGACAAAGCCTCTTTGTCTTCGGAAATTAAGGAAGGAAAAGTAAATTATAACGAAAGTACCGAAACCACACATTATTCCATTGTGGATCAATTTGGCAATGCAGTGGCAGCAACGACAACACTTAACGATGGTTTTGGCTCTAAATATTATTGCGATGAATTGGGGTTTTTCTTAAACAATGAAATGGACGATTTTAGTGCAAAACCGGGCACGCCCAATATGTTTGGACTAATTGGCGGTGAAGCCAACAGCATTGCGCCACAAAAAAGAATGTTGAGTGCCATGACACCAACTATTGTCGAGAAAAACGGAAAACTATTTATGGTGGTAGGAACTCCGGGCGGTTCGACGATAATCACTTCGGTTTTGCAAACCATTTTGAATGTTTCCGAATACAAAATGAGTATGCAGGATGCCGTAAATGCACC
>JAEMQE010000082.1:6993-11571 GCA_022758945.1 Lentimicrobium sp.
TGGGCATTGCGAGAATACGGAAAAACCAATCCAGAAGCGGTACAAAACTTTGTTGCCAGCACTAATTTAAAACCTTTAAGCAAAAAAGAAGCATTAAAAAACATTCATTGAGTTCCAAATAATGTTACTTTAGCATTCTCTTAAAAAACAAAATGCTCAAAAAAATCATCTATAAACTAGAAAACCTAATTGTTTGGTCGCAAGGTAAAATTTCTAACAAACAATTTATATTCCTATCGAGTGTATTGGTTGGCATTTCGGTGGCATTTGCAGTGATTGTCTTGAAAACATTTGCCCACAGCATTTTTGTTTTTGCCACTTACGTCACCAATATCAGTATTTTTAAGTACGGATATATAAAAGTGATTTTGCCTATAGTAGGTATTATGCTTACCGTTTTTGTAATCAAAAAATTCTTAGGCGGCTCGATAGAAAAAGGAACGTCCCAGATTTTATATGCCGTTGCCAAAAAAGCCAGCATCATTCCGAGAAAACAAATGTATGCCCAAATCGTCACGAGTTCACTCACCGTAGGTTTAGGAGGTTCCGCAGGATTAGAAAGTCCCATCGTGATTACCGGAGCCGCTTTTGGTTCAAATTATGCTCAACGGTATCAATTAAGTTATAAAGACAGAACACTTCTCATAGGTTGTGGCGTTGCAGCTGGAATTGCAACTGCTTTCAATGCTCCCATTGCCGGAGTTTTGTTTGCAATTGAAGTTTTGCTGGTCGATGTAAGTATTTCTGCTTTTACGCCCATTATGATTGCCGCCGCAACTGGTGCATTGATTTCGGAAATTGTTTTGGATGAAACTGTATTACTATCATTCAAACAGCAACAAAATTTCAATTACCATAATATTCCTTACTATATTTTGCTCGGAATATTCACTGGTTTTATTTGTGTTTACTATTCGAGGAATTTTCAAAGAGTGGAACATTTTTTAAGCCATCTACGATTTAATCCTTACAAAAAAGCACTTTTTGGCGCCAGCATTTTAGCCATTCTTATTTTTATATTTCCTACACTTTTTGGCGAAGGTTACGAAAGTATCAAAACTTTATCTGAAAGTGATCCAGGTCAATTATTGGAAAATACCCTGTTTAGCAGTTTTAGAAATAACAGTTGGGCACTTTTGGCATTTATTGGCCTAACCATGATGCTCAAAGTTTTTGCCACCGGAATTACGTTAGGAAGTGGCGGAAATGGAGGCAATTTTGCCCCTTCCCTATTTCTGGGTTCCTATGTTGGGTTCTTCTTTTCCAAATTTTTAAACCTGACCGGACTTACTAAATTACCCATCAGCAATTTTACTTTGGTAGGAATGGCTGGAATTCTTAGCGGATTATTTCACGCACCGTTAACCGCGATTTTCCTTATTGCTGAAATAACAGGTGGTTACGACTTAATGATTCCACTTATGATGGTAGCTTCCATTAGTTATGCCATTTCAAAACGTTTCGAAAAACATTCGTTGGATGTAAAAAATTTAGCAAGAAAAGGGAACGCATTTACCAGCAATAAAGACACAAATATTCTTTCGACATTAGACACCAACTCCATCATCCAAACAGATTATTTGACGATTACGCCTGATGAAAATCTGGAAAAATTAGTGGACTTGATATCGCATTCCAATCAGGTTATTTTTGCTGTTGTAGATGCTGAAAAGCAATTGCTTGGCATAGTTCATTTCAATGATATCAGGGAAATAATTTTTAATCCTTATCGTGTAAAATATACTTTGGTAAAAGAAGTTATGTTAGACCCTATCGAAATAATTTATCCAACCGACAGTATGGAAATTGTAATGAACAAGTTCGAAAAAAGCAAAGTTCACTTTCTGCCTGTATTAAAGGATGGAAAATATTATGGATTTATATCCAAATCTGTGGCACTCGAAACTTATCGAACCAAGTTAAAATCGATGACAATAGAATAATTTTAATATCGGATAGGTTAAAAACTTGTTTTGTCCGATAATAAGAAATATCTTTGTTGGATTATGTGGAAAATAGATTTAACATATCGAGAAGAATTTCAAGCAACCTTTGATAGATTGTATGCGAAAAAGCAAGTTTTGCAATCCAGCAGACCGTTGCCTAACATCGCTTTGCACAAAATTAAAGAAAGTCTTTCTTTCGAATGGACGTATAATTCCAATAGTATCGAAGGCAATACATTAAGTCTTCGCGAAACTCAAATGGTGTTGCAAGAAGGAATAACCGTAAAAGGAAAATCGCTTCGAGAACATTTCGAGACACATAATCACGACAAGGCCATTGACTATTTATATTCGATTATAAATGAAGATTATAAACTACGAAGCATCGATATTCTCACGCTTCACGGCTTTGTTTTGCGTTCCATCGAAGATGATTTTGCGGGTCGAATCCACAATGGTGGAGTTCGTATTAGCGGTGCTAATTTCACCCCACCAAATGCTAGAAAAGTTCCAGATTTACTTAATGAATTAATTGATTTTGCAAATACAAATCCGCTGCAACTCAATGATATTGAGCTTGCAACAGTTTTTCATCATAAATTAGTTTGGATACATCCATTCTTTGACGGAAATGGTCGAACAGTTCGTTTAGCAATGAATTTGTTGTTGATGCGTTCTGGTTTTCCTCCTGCTATTATCTTGAAAAATGACAAGAAAAAGTATTATGAAGCACTCAATCAAGCAAATGGTGGCAACTATCAAAAACTTACTCTTTTGATGTGTCAATCGCTCGAAAGAACGCTGAATATTTATACTAATGCTTTGCCAGACAACGACAAAGAGTATATTGAAATTTCTAATTTGGTGCAAGAACCCAATATGCCTTACGGCCAAGAATACATCAGTTTATTAGCCAGACAAGGAAAAATTGACGCTTATAAAGAAGGTCGGAACTGGCTCACTACTCGTGATGCTGTCGAAGAATATATTGCAACAAGAAAGAGAAAACGCTAACTTATGGTTGGTGTTTTTTATGTAATTTTTATCTTTATTTGACTTCAGTATAATTTTAGCGTAAAACTCAAAGAGTATAATTTTGTCATTTCGACCGCAGGGAGAAATCACATAATGTGAGCAACAAATGTGATTTCTCCCTGCGGTCGAAATGACACATTCAATATATATTTTTTTGATAACATCATTATTTATCTCTAAATTTGACCAAGGCACTTTATTTTAATTTATCAAACACTCATTATGCCAACATTTGAAAACCTCTTTTTACAACTTGAAAATATAAAAGTCATTGATAACACTATTCCTTATTCTCAATATTCTCCTATAGATTTATCGATTTCAAATGAGGAATTGTTGAAAATTAATATGGAAAACACTGCTGATTTTGAAAATTATATCGAGAATCATCTTCAAAAGAACAATGCCAAAGTCGCTTTTGGTGGTTATAATGAAGAACGAAATCTGTACAACCAAAATGCCCATTTCAACGAAGATAAAAGAAATATTCACATTGGTATGGATTTATGGATTAAAGCCGGAACATCAATTTTAGCAGCACTTGACGGAACAGTGTATGGCTTTGATTTCAATGCAGGCAAGGGAAATTATGGCCCAACAATTATTTTGGAACACACGATTGAAAACCAAACATTTTATACTTTATACGGTCATTTATCAGTCGAAAGTATTGAGAATATTGAAATTGGAACCCTTTTCAAAAAAGGACAAACTTTGGCAACTTTGGGAGATTCATCTGTAAATGGTGGCTATTCCCCACATCTGCATTTCCAAATTATTAAAAACATCGAAGATAATTTCAGTGATTATCCCGGTGTTTGCAGTAAAAATACCTTGAATTATTACTTGGAAAATTGTACCGACCCTAATTTATTGCTGAAAATAAAATAAGGGTAAAAACAAAAAGCTTTTTGACTAAAGTCAAGAAAAAATAAATTTGTACAAAAAAAGCATTATTTTTACTCCTAACTTTTTTTTAAATGACCCCAAACAAAAAGACTATTATTAAATTCTACACTGCATTTGCCAATGGCAATGCCAAACAAATGTGTGAATGTTATCATCCCAACGTTAAATTTCGCGATCCAGCTTTTGGACTATTAAACGGAAAAGAGGTTTGCCAAATGTGGGAAATGCTAATCAAAAGAAGCAAAGGGAGTTTAAAAATAGAATTTTCCGAAGTAGAAGCCAATGAATATATGGGTTCAGCCAGATGGATTGCAAGTTATCGTTTTAGCAAAACGAACAGAAAAGTAGTAAATAGTATTGCTGCAAAATTCCATTTTCAAGATGGTTTAATCATCAAACATACTGATGATTTTGATATTTGGAAATGGTCTAAACAAGCACTAGGAATCAAAGGGCTGCTTTTAGGATGGACTGGCTATATGCAGAAAAAAATTCAGGAACAAGCACGAAAGTCCCTAAAAGTCTACTGTGAAGGAAAAGAATTCTAAATTAAGAATTCTAATATTGAAGGGCTCATCTCAAACGAGCATGAAAAAAATTTCATACCCATCATTTTTTTGATAAATTCAACTTATTAATCAAAAAATGTCATAAATCTCGCTGTAATTTAGGTAATTTTTACTTAAAT
>JAEMQE010000160.1 GCA_022758945.1 Lentimicrobium sp.
ATTGGGATGAGGGTTTGTTGTATTTTAAGGGTAGCGTTTTGTAAATGTGCCGTTAGCTACTTCATTTATTCCAACGCTTTCAATTTCTTTTGTGTTTCCTCTACATTTGGATTTATTGCAATTGATTTTTTGTATGCTGCGATTGCTTTTACTTTGTCACCCTTTGCTGAATAACCATCTCCCAAGCTGTCAAAAGCATTATACGAAGTTGGATAATTTTTGGTATTTAATTCAAAACACTTTATAGCTTTATCAAAATTGTTTGGTACGTTTAAAAATTTATAACCCATTTCATTGATTACTTGTTCGGGTGGCAATTCTTGAAATCCAAGTTGCTCCGAGCGTTTTTCGTAGAACTTTACTACCAGTTCAAGGGTTGTGTCGGACTTTGCCGGTTTCCAATTTTCAAAAACAAAATTTAATCCGTCTTGAGTTGCCTTAACTAATTCTGAATTGTGTGTTTCTTCGGGATAAGGAATATACTTATATCTTAATCCTGTTATTTTTTTTTGTTGAAGTAATGATTGGAGTTTTATAACACTTTTATGAAATTCAGCACCTTCATTGCCATCACTAAAAAAGACTGTTTTATGACTATAATCCTTGTTTTTATTCAGCAAGTCTGAGTTTTTGAAAATAGATTCTTTGTCCCACCAAAGAGCCGGGCTAACAGCAATATAGGAGTTAAACATTTCAGGATGATTTAATAGACAGTAAGCAGACATTAAACCGCCAAATGAATGACCAAAAAATATTTTGTTGGGTGATGGCTTGTAATTTTTTTCTACATAAGGTATCAGTTCATCATTTATAAATTTCAGGAAATTTTCGCCTCCACCTGTGGTTTTGAAATTTATACTATTTGATGTTCCATCCATATTCAAGAGGCTGTGAGTTGGGGACAAATCACGATTTCTGTCATACTCGTAATTTCCAATGCCAACAACTATCAAAGGTGGAAGTTGATTAGTTTGATAGAGAAAATCTACAATACCAGCCACTAACGAAATATTTTCTCCATCCATTAAATAGATAACAGGAAGCGGTTCAGAATGATTTGCAGGAGTATAAACATAAATTTTTCTGTCCTCATTCAAGATAGTTGAATGAATTGTTTTGATCTCTGCAATGGTTATTCCTGTGCTGTTCATTTTTTGTGCTTGCAATAGATTAGCGAATAAGCAAGCAAAAAGGAACAGAAAAAATTTGAATTTAAAGAATGTCATTTAATTTTGCTTTGAATTTGTCCTATTAATTGTCTGTTAGTGTATTATCTATCATCATAATGTTGCAACTAACGTTTTTCCTTGACACTATTAACTTTCAAATTTAAGAAAATATTTAGAAGTAGTAACAGAATGGTCTAAAAAACAGCTTGTTCTAAATTACATCTTCAAATAAAAATCCTTTGTCAATGCTATATATTCTTGAGTATAAATATGTCTCGCGGTTTCGATGATTAATTCATCAACAGGGAAATTGGTCATTCCATTTCGGCTAAAAGCCAACAGACTGCGTTTGATTTCGGAGGTTGGAGTTCCTTTTACACGGGTAATTTTTAAGGGAAATAATTCATATTCTTTGGCTATAGCCAAGAAATTTGCTTCTTCTTTAAAAGGAATTATAACAGAAAAAATTCCGTTTTCAGAAAGTAATAAAGCAGCAGCTTCAATCAAATCTTCAAAAGGCATTGCATCTTGAAAACGCGCTAAATCACGTTGGTCGTTAGCAGATTTGTAATCTTCGCTATAAAAAGGGGGATTGGAAACAATTAAATCATATTGCTGCGCCAGTTCGCTTTCGCTCGGGTCAACTTCTGGTTCTTCGATAAACTCATCTAAGCCAGCGTGAAAACAGAATAATCGGTCATTCCAAGGTGAGTTTTCAAAATTATTCGTAGCTTGTTCGTATGCGTTTTCGTCGATTTCGAGAGCATCGATTTGGTTTGCTGCACTTCTTTGCGCCAACATTAACGCAATGATTCCAGTTCCGGTTCCAATATCTAAAATACTGAAAGGATTGTTTTCAATGGGTGTCCAAGCTCCAAGCAAAACTCCATCAGTACCAATTTTCATAGCACATTGGTCTTGTTCAAGAGAGAATTGTTTGAATTGAAACATAAGATTTCAGATTTTCGATTAACGATTTTTGATTTCAGATTTTCTAATAACCGAATAAACAAATAACCGATTAACCCTTTTTACAAATACATTTCAATCAAGCCTTCGGGTAAATCCATAATGACTTTTTTGTTTTCCCTATCAATTTTTACAAGGAAATGGTCAATCATTGGAATAAGAATCTCAACTTCTCCATTCAAAACTTCGAATAAAGGTTGCGCTGTTGAATCATTTATGGACTGGATTTTTCCAACAATGCCAAGACGTTTGTCTTCGACTTCAAAACCTATTACTTCGTGAAAGTAGAATTTATTGCCGGTAAGTTTTGGCAACATCTTTAAGGGAAGATATAAATCGTTGCCTAATATGGCATCGGCTTCTTCTTCGGTATTCAGGTCTTCAAAACGAATACGAAGAAAGTCGTTTTTGTGAAGGGAACTACTTTCAATAAAAAAAGGAACCAAGTGTTTGTTGCATTCAACAAACACTGATTCCAAGTTTTCGTATAACTCAGGTTCATCCGTATCTAAATAGGCAAGAACTTCCCCTTTGAAACTAAATTTTTTTGCGATTTTACCTAAATAGAAACAATCTTCTTTACGCATCGTCGCTTGAAAATTATGCTTCTGTAGTTTCGTTATTTTCTTCTGCAGCAGGAGTTTCTTCTGTTGTAACTTCAGCAACAGGAGTTTCCTCTTCTGTAACTTCTTCAGCAGCAGCTTCTACTTCAACTTCAGCAACTTCTTCTTCAACTGCAGGAGTTGCAGCAGCAATTGCATCTGCTTCAGCTTGTGCAGCAGAAGCTAAACGTTTTGCGTTTACAGCTTGTTCAGCTTTGAAAGCTTTTGCTTTAGCATCAGCTTGCGCTTTTGTCAAACCTTCTTTTTTAGAATCTACTTTTCCTGATTTTGCTTCTAACCAAGTAGCTAATTTAGCATCAGCTTGTTCTTGAGTTAAAGCTCCTTTACGGATACCGCCATCAAGGTGATGTTTCAATAAAGCTCCTTTGTAAGAAAGAATAGCTTTAGCTGTTTCAGTAGGTTGAGCACCATTGTGCAACCATTTTACAGCGCTATCAAGATTTAAATCGATAGTTGCAGGATTTGTGTTTGGATTGTAAGTACCAATTTTTTCTAGGTATTTACCGTCTCTTTTTGAGCGAGCATCAGCTGCTACAACCCAGTAAAAAGGTTTTCCTTTTTTACCGTGTCTTTGTAATCTAATTTTTACTGACATAATCTTATGATTAAATTTTGAGGTACTCGACCTCGATTAATTAAGGGTGCAAAGATACATTTTTTATCGATAAATACTAATTGGATTTGTATTTTAATGAATGACACTGTATTATGTCGATTTTCGATGTGAATTTTCAGTTCTATTTCAATTTTTAAACCAAAATAATATACTTTTGTGAAGATCAATAACACAAATTATGAAATGAGCATAGCGAATTCAATTTTCAAACAAAAAACAAATATTAACTTCGAATGAAAAAACAATTTCTATATATATTCTTATTATTTGCTTTTATTTCTTGTACCGACGATGTAAAGTTTAACAGCCCTAGTTTTGAAGGCCAGAAAGACAATGTATTTTGGAGAGCCATTGATTCTAAAGCCATACTTGCCGCAAACGGTTCTTTAAGTATTGAAGGATATACAAGAAATGAAAAGTTGACTTTAAAAACTACTTCTACGATAGCCCAAACGTATCCTTTAGGAACGAGCGTTTCAAAAATGGCCACTTATGTTTTAACGGATGCCAATGGTACAATCACTTTTTCAACGGGAATTGGTAAAGGGGATGGAGAAATAGTTATAGAAGAATATGATGCGGTAAACAAAACTGTGACAGGAACTTTTAAATTTAATGCAGAGAACATCAATAATAATCCATTGGCAGGGCCCATTTTAAATTTCCAATATGGTCATTTTTATAAAATACCTGTAACCTCACTTTAAGTCAATATACTAGCAGAGCCCTATTAATTCTTAAATAAAAAATCATAAATAAGCTTATATGTAGTAGATTAGAAAAAATAAGACTACATTTGTACCAATTATACTAAATAAGTACATATGAATATTTTTGTTGGAAGCCTTCCGTTCAGTATTGAGGAAGCAGATTTAAGAGAGTCTTTCGAGGCTTACGGTGCAGTTGATTCTGTAAAAATTATCACTGATAAATTTACTGGAAGAAGTAAAGGATTCGGTTTTGTTGAAATGCCAAATGATGAAGAAGCTCAAAAAGCAATTGATGAGTTAAACGGGGCGACTGTTCAAGGTCGTGCTATCGTAGTGAATAAGTCTGAGCCAAAACCAGAAGGCGAAAGAAGAAGTTTTAACAGCAACAGCCGTGGTGGAGATTCACGCGGAGGTTATGGTGGTGGAAATAGCCGTGGTGGAGATAACCGTGGTGGTGGAAACAGAGGAGGATATTAATATTTTCTTTTAATACATAAAAAAAGGTGTCAATGTAAATTGACACCTTTTTTGTTTGGACATAATATGTTTCAAAATAGATTTGACAACTTTTTGAAAGTTGTCAAATCTTAATAAAATTTAAAAAACTAAAGATTAGCAACCAACCAATCTCCAACTTCACTAGTTTTATAAGCTTTTGCTCCTTTTGCAGCCAAATCTTCAGTAACAATTCCTAATTCTAGTGACTTGTTGACAACTGCTCTTATAGCTTCAGCTTCTTCTTTTAATCCAAAAGCATCTTCAAACATCATCGCTGCCGACAATACTGTCGCCAATGGATTTGCAATATCCAAGCCTGTAGCTTGAGGATAAGAACCGTGAATAGGTTCGTATAATGAAGTGTGTTCTCCAACAGATGCAGATGGCATTAATCCCATTGAACCTGAAATTACCGATGCTTCATCAGTCAAAATATCTCCAAATAAGTTCTCAGTAATTAATACGTCATAAGAATTTGGCCATTGTACTAAACGCATGGCTACTGCATCAACAAATTCATAGCTAACTTCTACTTCTGGATAATCTTTTTCCATAGCTTGCACAGTTTCTCTCCACAAACGGGAAGTTTCCAAAACGTTAGCTTTGTCAACACAACACAATCTTTTGCTACGTGTCATCGCTAATTCAAAACCTTTTTTTGCCAATCGTTGTACTTCAACTCTGGTATAAGTACACGTATCGAAAGCAGTTTCTCCACCATCTTTTCTTCCTTTTTCTCCAAAATAAATTCCGCCTGTAAGTTCTCTCAAAAAGATCAAATCGGTTCCTTCGATACGTTCTCTTTTCAAAGGAGAATTGTCAATCAAAGATGGGAAAGTGAATGTTGGACGCACATTGGCAAACAAGCCTAATTTTTTACGCATCAATAATAATCCTTGTTCTGGTCTTACAGTTGCTTTTGGGTCATTGTCATATTTTGGATGTCCGATGGCACCAAATAGAACTGCATCGGCTTTCATACATATTTCGTGGGTTTCATCAGGATAAGGAACTCCAACAGCGTCAATAGCACAAGCGCCTGTTAATGCTGGCGTCCAAGTGATTTCGTGATTGAATTTTTTTGCAATGGCATCAGAAACTTTTACGGCTTGACTGATTACTTCGGGACCTATTCCGTCTCCTGCTAAAAGGGCGATGTTAAATTTCATTATTTTTTTATTGTATTATTATTTTTCGTTTTCTTGTAATTTAAGCTGTTGCTATATTCAGCATTTTTTGTGTCGCCTTGATTGCAGCAACCGTTTGATCGGAATCTAATCCTCTGGTTTTGAATTCTTTTTTACCATTAGTCCAAGTAATAATCGTTTCGCAAAGCGCATCAGAACTACTTCCTGGAGGAATTCGAACTGCATAATCAATTAGTTTAGGCAAAGTCATTTTTTTGCTTTTATATATTTTGGTCAAAGCATTCATAAATGCATCAAATTGTCCGTCACCTTGAGCATTTTCTTCAATTATTTCACCGTCAATTTTTAAACAAAGCGTGGTTGAAGGTCTCATCCCTTTGGAGTGAACTAATACATAAGTCTCGATAACAATTTTGTCTTCATAAGTTTGACTGTCCAAAACATCGGAAATGATATACGGCAAATCTTCTTTGGTAACAGTTTCTTTTTTGTCTCCTAATTCAATGATTCTTTGGGTAACCAATTTTAAATCTTCCTGATTGAGTTGTAACCCTAATTCCTGAAGATTTTTTTCAATATTAGCTTTTCCAGATGTTTTTCCTAAAGCATATTTTCGTTTTCTGCCAAAACGCTCCGGAAGCAAATCATTGAAATATAAATTATTTTTGTTGTCGCCATCAGCGTGGATTCCAGCGGTTTGTGTAAAAACATTGTCGCCTACAATAGGTTTGTTGGCAGGAATTCTATAGCCTGTAAAAGTTTCGACCAGTTTACTAACCGAGTACAATGACGATTCTTTTACGTTGATTTTTACTTCTGGCAAGAAGTCATTTATCACTGCAACGACACTTTCTATTGGTGCATTTCCAGCACGTTCGCCCATTCCGTTTACTGTAACGTGCAAGCCGTTGACGCCTGCTTTTACAGCTTCCAAGACATTGGCAACGCTTAAATCGTAATCATTATGTGCGTGAAAATCAAAATGGATTTTCGGATATTTTGCGGTAATTTTCGAAATATATTCAAATGTTTGAGACGGAATAAGCACTCCCAGAGTATCGGGCAACAATATTCTTTTGACTGGCTGTGTCGCCAAAAAATCCAAAAATCGAAACACATATTCTGGGGAATTTTTCATTCCGTTGCTCCAATCTTCCAAATAAATATTAGTTTCAATATCATTTTCTTTGGCCAAAGCAATAATTTCAGCAATTTCGGCAAAATGCTGTTCGGGAGTCTTTTTCAGTTGATGTGTCAAATGATTCATCGAACCTTTGGTCAATAAATTTTGAACTTTGGCTCCAGCCTTTTTCATCCATTCTATAGAAATTCCTCCATCTACAAATGCCAAAACTTCAATTCTATCGCTATATCCTTTGCTTTCAGCCCAAGCCGTGATGCCTTTTACAGCTTGAAATTCGCCTTCGCTTACTCGAGCCGAGGCAATTTCTATTCTATCAATATTCAATTCTTCCAACAACAATTGTGCAATGGTTAATTTTTCTGCAGCAGAAAATGATACTCCTGATGTTTGTTCTCCATCACGAAGCGTCGTGTCCATTATTTCAATTTTTCTTTTCATTTTTTTTGCTTTTTGGTAATAAACCATTATTCCTTTTTTAAACCATTAAGAAATTTATTCAACTTTTATTTCAAACAAACTTAATGTGATTCCTTCGTAATGTTTGGGCAATCCTTTGTATTCTGGTGTAATAACACCAAGAAAATCAAACCCACATTTTTGATAATATTCGATTAAGGATTCATTGTCGCCCCAAGTATCCATTCTCAAAAAATCTAAATTTTTTTCTTTGGCGAAAGCCATTCCCCATTCGGCAATTTTTTTCACAAAATGTTGTCCTCTATATTTTGGATGTGTCACAATCCTGTGAAAATAAACTGCTTTGTCTATATTTTTTTCTTTCCAAATGCTTTCATCTTCAAAAGTAATGGCAAAAATGCAGGCAATTTCGTTGTCAATTATGATTTTCCATTGACGTTTTTCAGAAATTTCTTTCGTGACCAAATCCCTGTCAAACCCTTGCCATTGCTTATTGAATTTCGTTTTTTGATAGGTAATTGCCAAGTCATAAAACTCGAAAATTTTGTCAATATCTTGAATTGTGCTTGGTTTGAAAGTCATTATTTATTTAGCAAAAATAAGTTTAATTAATAAGGCAATTTATTAGCAAATGTTACCACTTCTGATTTTATATTTTGCAAGTAATCAATATCATCAAAACCATTAATCATATTGTCTTTTTTATAGCCACTGATGTCAAAAGATTCTTTCTCTCCACTTGCTTTAAGCGTAATAGTTTGTTTAGGAAGGTTGATTTCTAATTCGGTTTTTGGATCAGCTTCGATAGCTTTGAAGATTTTATCAGCAAATTCAGCACTTACTTGAACTGGCAAAACACCAATATTCAAACAGTTATTTCTGAAAATATCTGCAAAAAAACTTGAAACTACCGCTCTAAATCCGTAATCATAAACTGCCCAAGCCGCGTGTTCTCTTGAAGAACCAGAACCAAAGTTCTTTCCGCCAACAAGGATTTTTCCGCTATAAGTTGGATTGTTTAAAACAAATTCAGTTTTTGGAGAACCATCATTATTGTATCTCCAGTCACGGAAAAGGTTGTCGCCAAAACCAACACGTTCTGTCGCTTTCAAAAAACGAGCAGGAATAATTTGGTCCGTATCTACATTTTCAATAGAAAGCGGGACTGCGCTACTTGTAAGGATATTAAATTTATCGTAAGCCATTTTATTTTGTTTTACCGCAAAGGCGCAAAGGCGCTATGCTATTTTTAATTTATTTATTTGAAATTAATAGTTATTTACAAATCTTTTAAAACCAGTTTTTATGATCGGGACATTAAAATTAATTAAAAAACCCATTCTTTTATCAGCTAATTTTAAATATGAAATTATTTGTGCTTGATGCACTGGTAATAGGGTGTCAACTGATTTCAATTCAATTATCAATTCTTTTTCAACTAGTATGTCTATTCTGTATTCTTTTGAAAGGTCAAAACCTTTAAATTGTAAAGGAATACCAACCTGACATTCCGCCGTAATATTTCTCAACTGCAATTCTCTCAAAAGACACATTTCATACACGGATTCTAATAAACCAGGTCCCATAATTTTGTGGACTTCAAGACTAGCTAAAAATATTTGTTTTGCTAATTCTTCATATCGATCTATATCCATACTGTTTTCTTTGTGCCTTTGCGACTTTGCGGTGGAAAATTAAATAAGCTCTCTTGGATCGGTCAAAACTCCCGTAACAGCAGCAGCAGCAGCCATAAACGGACTTGCCAGTAAGGTTCTTGAACCTGGACCTTGACGACCTTCGAAGTTTCTGTTTGATGTACTCACCGCATATTTTCCGGCAGGAACTTTATCATCATTCATCGCTAAACAAGCCGAACATCCCGGTTGACGCAATACAAAGCCTGCCTCGGTCAAAACGTCAAGAATTCCTTCTTCTTTGATTTGTGCTTCGACAACGTGTGAACCTGGAACCAACCAAGCCGTAACATTTGCTGCTTTTTGTCTTCCTTTTACAATCGATGCAAAAGCTCTGAAATCTTCAATTCGACCATTGGTACAACTTCCTAAGAAAACATAATCAATTGGTTTTCCAATCATTGCTTCGCCTTGGTTGTAACCCATATATGCCAACGATTTTACATACGTTTCTTCGCCTTCGGCAACATCTTTAGAAACTGGAATACTTTTAGAAATTCCTAATCCCATTCCAGGATTGGTCCCGTAAGTAATCATTGGCTCAATATCCGAAGCTGAGAAAGTAATTTCTTCATCGAAAATAGCATCGGCATCCGTTTTTAATGTTTTCCAATACGCTACTGCTTTATCCCAAGCTTCGCCTTTTGGAGCATACAAACGACCTTCTAAATAATCGAAAGTAGTTTGGTCAGGAGCAATCATTCCGCCACGAGCACCCATTTCGATACTTAAATTACAAACTGTCATACGACCTTCCATTGTCATATTTTCGAAAACATCGCCAGCATATTCTACAAAATATCCTGTAGCACCTGATGTTGATAATTTTGAAATGATATAAAGCGCCACGTCTTTTGGCGTAACTCCTAATTGAAGTTTTCCAGTTACGTTGATGCGCATTTTTTTAGGTTTCGGTTGCATAATACATTGCGTAGAAAGCACCATTTCCACCTCAGAAGTTCCAATTCCGAAAGCAATTGCTCCAAAAGCACCGTGAGTAGAAGTGTGTGAATCGCCACAAACAATAGTTGCGCCCGGCAAAGTAATTCCGTTTTCAGGACCTACCACGTGAACAATTCCGTTTTTAATATTTCCTAAACCCCAGTGGCTAATGCCATATTCTTTACAATTTTCCTCCAATGCTTTTAATTGATTTGCTGATAAAGCATCCTCAACCGGCAATTCTTGGTGTATTGTTGGTGTGTTGTGATCGGCAGTAGCAAAAGTACGTTCTGGATACAAAACCGAAATGCCTCTTTCTTTTAAACCTAAAAAAGCAACAGGACTGGTCACTTCGTGAATGAAATGACGGTCAATAAAAAACACGTCTGGTCCATCTTCAATTTTACGCACCACGTGCGAATCCCATACTTTGTCGAATAATGTAGTACTCATTTTTAACTATTTTTATTAAATGTCTTTCTATTTTTTAGAACAATGGGAGCAAATTTAAAAAAAGAAATAAAGGTGTCAATTTTATTATTAACTTATATACGATACCCAAAACGGTTTTACGACACTTTACGACTACAGTTTGTTAGTTTAGGAATTTTTGTCTCATTTTGATTTCGACTTTATTTTTAATATTGTCTTTATAATAGGTATTGCTACGAGGATTTTTTAAGTTTATGATTTCAGTAAAATTTTAATATAAATAACGGTTTTGGTTGTAAATACTTTAACAAAATACAGAATTTAGGCAATAATTAATAATGATAATGCTTTGAATTGTTTCATTCAGTTATCTAAAAAACCTGTTTTTGGGCTTTTTAAGTTCAAAGAAAGTGAAGTAAAATGGATGTTTTTAATATCGAATTGATTATTTTATTTGGTAAAATACTACGACATCCAAAAAAAATGAATCATTAATTTATTTGGTATTTTAAAGGGTCTTTTGTTAATAACTATAATTGAAATTCTATCTCATAAAATGTATTTTTGGAACTGACTAAATCAGATTTATTTTTGAGGTTTGTTTTACTTTAAACACTAATCTAAAATCTAAAATCTAAAATCTAAAATTTCAATGTACTTAATATTCGATACCGAAACCACTGGCTTGCCTAAAAAATATACAGCACCCATTTCCGACACGGACAACTGGCCAAGATGTATTCAAATTGCTTGGCAGCTCCACGATGATATGGGAAAACTCGTTGAGCATCAGGATTATTTGGTGAAGCCCGAAGGATTTAATATTCCGTATGATGCCGAAAGAATTCACGGAATTTCGACTGAATTGGCCGAAGTCGAAGGAATTCCTTTATCCGAAGTTTTAGAGAAATTCAATGTTGCTTTGTCGAAAACCAAATTTATTGTGGGTCAAAATCTAGGTTTTGACGTTAATATTATGGGTTGCGAATTTTATAGAATGGGTGTTGAAAGTCCAATGAGTTCAATGCCAATTCTTGACACGTGTACTGAAGTTACTGCATCGTTATTGAAACTTCCTGGAGGTCGTGGCGGGAAATTCAAATTGCCTACGCTAACCGAATTACATTCATATCTTTTCAACAAACCTTTTGGTGAAGCGCACAACGCCACT
>JAEMQE010000040.1:0-5797 GCA_022758945.1 Lentimicrobium sp.
CTAATAAATTTATTTTAATTTGTTATTTAAAAAATATATTTTTAAGTCAGTTTTTAAAAATTAAATTGACGCTAGATTTTGACTAATTATAGTCAATAAACAGTTTTAAAATAATAATAAAACTGCTCTCTTTTTTTTAAAAATTTTCATAAACTACTACACACACTGAAACAAAGAAACCAAGAACCGTAAAAACACCCGCTAATTTACCACCGTGTTCATAAGCTTCTGGAATCATTGAATTGGCAAGCATCATTAGAATTGCACCTCCTGCAAAAGCCTGAATAAAGGAAAGCCATTCATTTGATGCACCGCTGAAAAGAGAAAATCCTGCGACTGTGGACAAGGCACAAAACAATGAAATGAATACCCAAAGTAGTACTATTTTAGTCTTACTCCAGCCTCCTGACTTCATCCCTGATGATCCGGCGATGGCTTCTGGCAGATTAGAGATAAAAACGGCTACCAGCATAGCCAGACTAATTTTTCCGCCTTCAAAAATGCCCAATCCTATAACAATAGATTCCGGTATTCCATCAAGAATAATGGCTAATACCATTGGAATTACAAGACTCGAACTCTTGGATGCTCCAACATTCATGCGATTTTTAGCACCAAAATTTCCAATCAGTTTATCCGAGAAAAAAAAAGTAGCAGCACCAGCAAAAAGCCCAAAGGCAGGAAACCCGGTTCCCTTACCTATTTTTACAGCTTCAAAAATTAATTCATAGGAAATAGCCGAAATCAGAGTGCCGGCACCAAATCCCATAATGATGCCTATAGTACGATTGCTTAAAGTAAACCGGATGGCAATAATTCCGCCCAGAATTAAGGATGAAGTGGCCAATAACCCCCAAAGAAATGCATCTATCATATTAAAATAGATTAAATTAAAAAAAAAGAATAAACAAATCTAAGTTTATTTATGTTAAAAAAAATAGTTAATAATCGGTATTTTTTTAGATTCTTAGCTCCAAAATTTAGGTTTAATCTGACCCAAAAGTGATTATTCCGGTTTTTTTAATGACGCATATTTTCCTACTAACATTGCGATAATTACGGCTACATAAAGTTGCCCTGAAACACTAATCAGCACTGCCAGTGATTTTGAAATAGCATGAGTTGGCGCAATATCTCCATAGCCGGTTGTGGTATAAGTCATAAAGGTATAATAGATATTGTCTTGCATGGGTTCCAGCATATTCCTTTCTAATATAGCAGAAAAATTAGTATTGTATGCCCCAGGAATTTTGATTGAAATAATGGCTACTATCAAACTGAATGCAAATCCCAATAAAAGATAACCCGTAATAGAATCGACAATTACCTTAATCGTAACGGTAGATGTTGAAGAAACCTGCTTGATTAAACTTATGACAAGAAATATAAAAAATAGAAAATTAAGACCTCGGAAAACAATATTTAATATTTCAAATTTACTGAAGAAAGCGACCCAAATCGCCAATGTTAAAAAAATGGAAACCCTTATCAAAGACTTTCTCTCGTTTTTAAGAGATAAAACTGCAAAGAAAAAAATGCCGGTTAAAGAAATGGAAAAAAGCAAATTAAGATAGGCTCCCGGAAAAACCGGAATGACAAAAACAGTAATGATTGTGAAGAACAATAAAATTCCGTTAGCCATAGCAGATTTATTTTTTCTACTATCGGTTGAAAACATGTTTTCAAAATTGGTTAATAAGGATTTTTCCATACTTTGTGAACTAGGCTATTATTAAAGGGTCAAATTATTTCTTTTTGATTTGAAAAAGTGTGCTAAACCATATTTTTAATGATTTATCCTTAATCCAAAGATAATAAAAAAAAATAGTTGTTTTTCAAATATCTGAACTAACTAATTGTAATCCAATATTTTATTTAAGTTTTTGATAATAAAAATTGTAGAAAATTATTTTACTTTCTCAACACAAACTTATCAGCTAAATCTCCAGTAATCGGTTTTCCCTCCATATCCAATTGAATCAATTGGTTCTCCCCTACTTTATACTGTGAGGATCCTCCTTTACTAGCTTGCAACCTAATGTTTCCTCCCATTTTATCCCATACAAAACTTCCTTTTTCCTCAAAGACTTTTCCATCGCCTTTGCCAAGGTATTTTGTTTTAACGACATAAGTCAAGTCTTTGTTCAAAACAACTTCGGTTTCTATGCCTTCACAATCTGCGCAAGGAGTTACTCCTTTATAAGTTCCAGTCCAGTCTATGGAATTTTGGGAATTATGAGTGTCAGGTAAAACTTTTTCGAATCGCATCATAGCGATATCTCCCATAATGAAATTCAAAGTCTTTCCGTCATCGGATATGGAATAAGAATCTATTTTTTCTAAAGTTTTCATAAAGACATTTTCACCTTCACCAGGACAGGCCATCATGGTCATTCCCATTTTGGCATCCTTAAAACTAATTTTGTTGCCCTCGTAGTTCAATTGTCCAAAATATTGATTGCAACTATTGTTTCCGGAAACTTTGTTTTCTTTTAGATTGAAAGCGATGCTTGGTTTTTTGTTGGGATACAATCCCTCAAAAGCTATTCTGGGTCCTGTGATATAGTTTAATTTCCAAGTCCCTTCCAGTGAGGTAGTTGCTTTTGCTGCTGATTGAGTTGAATTACACGCTATAAAAATTAAACAAGAAATACTTAGTGTTAAAATGATTTTTTTCATAATGCGGATAGTTTACTATTGTCGTACAATTGTAAGAAAAAATTTGATTGAAATAACAGAAATACAATAAATTAATACTATTAATCCTCAACTAAAATTTAAAGGCAAAAAAAAAAGCGCAGTGAATAAAATCACTACACTTTTTCAATTTTTTATGCTCTCTTTTATTTTGTCTTAGTAGCATCCATTTCTCCGATAAAAGGAATCGAATTCTGGATTTCGCTTTGTACGGTAGTTTGCATATAATTTTCAAACTGAATTACTTTGGCTGCATTAATAGCACCAATCGCTTTTTTATATTTGTCATAATATTTTGACAACAACTTTTGATAATCCATATTATTTTTCAGACCAGCTTTTGCAAGTTCATCTGCTTTAGCATCAGTAAGATTATCATAATTAGCTGCATAATTTTCAATTACTGCAACTTTAGCTTTACCTAGAGCTTTGCGTTCCGCTTCAAATTCATCATAAATTTTCCAAAAGGCAGCTGACTGAGCTTCGGGAATTGCCATGTAAGCAACCGCTAATTCTTTTTTTGATTTACCATATAAACCTTGAATCACATCAAGATCTTCTTTACTGGTTGACTGAGCAAAAGCTCCTGTTGTAAATGCTACTAATAAGAGTAAAATTACTTTTTTCATAATTGTTAATTTGTAAATGTTAATTTGTTAATTTCAATCAAAAATATATATTTATTTAATACTAAAAAAATAGTTTAACTTTTTATTTTATGTAGTAATTGATTTATAGTTATTAATAACTATTAATAAATCCCCCCCTAAAACACAAAGAAATTTATTTTTAAAATGATTCTCCTGCGTTAAGATAGAACGCTTTGGAATGACGACCCAATGCGTAATTAAAAACAAGATTGGTTCGAGTGGCTTTGTCAATTAAAATTCGCAAACCTACACCAACAGCGGGTTGTACATATTCAAAAAGACGGATTCCTCGATCTTTATCGCTGGCTGTGGTAAAATTGGCAAAAACCGTTCCGCTGATTAGCTGATTGCAACTGATGGGAAAGCGATATTCGGTTTCAAAATACACCATTTTTTGCCCACGAAATAATCCCTGTGTATATCCTTTCCCGCTTCGGCTTCTTTGATCCCAGCCTATGGAAGGTAAATTTAAATAGGGTACATTTCCAACTGTAACAAACTGCCCCGTTGCCCATACGCTAAAAACATGCTGTTCATTATATTTGCTTAAAGGCAAAAAATAACGATATTCCATAAAGAGGACATTGCTTGCATGTTGATTTTTGTTTAATGCAGGATTGAATCGATAATTGATATTGGCAAACATCCCATGATTGGTATTGATTTGATTGTCTCGAGAATCATATAACAAATTAAGGCTTAAACCATTGACAAAATATTCCTTTTCGTTATAACCATATTTTTGACTATAAGTATAATGATTGGTTAATTGTCCGTTGGCAACATCAAGATTTTTATCTATTATTGAGGTGAACCAATCTAAATGAACACCAGCTCCAACATAATAATTGTTTTTAATTTCCCAAGAAGCGGTTTGATGAAATTTTAAATAATTATAGTCCATTGGTTCTTCTAAAGCGGTCAAATCGAAGTCTTGATCTCTGTAACTTGGAGGAATGATATCCGTTCCTAATCCATAATTGGATTGCGAAAAAATATAATAGCGCCAATCGCCACTAAAAAATATTTTATTATTATTTAGCATTACGCTATTCTTGACATTGATTAGTAATTGATGTTTTTCGGTATAAGTCGCTCCAAGATTAACGGATGAATATTTATCCTCTACCTTTTTCCCTTTGAAAGTATATTGAGTTACAAAGCCATACGAAAAACCTGTAGCTGGTTGAGAACCAATTATGGGTATGATCAGGAAAAAATTATGTTTCTTAGGCTTTAGAACCATAGAGGAATCTTTCTTTTTAAAAAGTTCCGGAAGGGATTTTACTGGACAACGTTTTACAGAATCAGCAGTAGATTGACCAATAGCGTTAAATTGTGTAAAAACAATCAAAAAAAAACAAATACTTAAAAAGAGTCTTTTATCCATAAAACAAATTTACGAAATTATAGATCAAAATCAATTTAATTTAACTTTTACATGCCAGGGCTTACTTATGATTAAAGACTAACAAGATACATTTTGATTAAAAAAAAACAGATTACAAACGTAGAATTGCCGTTTATAATCTGTTTTTTTGTTTACCAGAAAGTAGTTTTATTTTTTAACTTCTTCTTTTTTGATTAATCCTTTATTGTTAAGCTCTGTTTTAACGGCCGCAATAATAGCATCTAAAGTAGTATCTAATTTAGAAGGATTCACTGTAGAAACAGTTCCTGTCCAAAGCAATTTATTGGTTTTAACATCATAGATGTTTGTTTCTACATAATATGTTTTATCCTCTTGATAGTATCCTGGTGTACCATACCCATAGCCATAACCGCCATAATAGCCACCGCGATATCCCCAACCACCATAATAAGTACTTCCTTGAACATAAGAGGTACTTTTTTCGATATCAGTTAAACGCATCAGAATAATTCCGTCAATCCCATCTTTTAATAAATCAGCTATCACAAGGTTTTCGTCTTGTTCAGAAGGTTTTAGATAATTGTAGGATTGAATAAAATTACCTCTTGGAGAGGATGCCACAATTTTATCTTCGGCTATCCTTCTGGTGGAATCATCTTTTAATTGGGCGATAACCAATACTTTATTGAATGGTTTTACGGTTGCACCATTTACAGAGGGATCAGTCCAAGTTTTAGTAATTGTAACCGATGGCCCGCAGGAGGTTAATAAACCGATTGCTAATGCGGAAAAAAATAATTTGATTTTCATATTTATTGATTGTTTAGAATTTATTATTTGTGGAAAACATTTTTACTTAGAATCTATACCCAATATTAATCATATAACGATACCCTAAACTAGTGGTACTTCTTGAGCCAGTCTTTTCAAATTCACCATTACCATCACCCACACTGCCACTGTAGCCAGGGAACTTATCCTTTAATGCCTGATTGAGTTTTTCTAAAAATAATTGTCTCTCTTCATCTGTTAAATTTCCAGAAACACCTGCTTTAACTTTGTATCCTGCAACACCAGG
>JAEMQE010000040.1:5897-11522 GCA_022758945.1 Lentimicrobium sp.
TCATAAGATTTTATTTATGTTAATAATAAGTAAATGTACAAATTAGAATTATAAAAAAAAATATTTTTTTGTGAAATGAAAGTAGTTATTACTAACTATTTTTATAATTAAAATTGATTTTAGATATCAGTGTTCATGATTTAAAGACCAAGATTTCTAAACAATTGCTGATAATTAGCATTGGTGGAATCCAATTGTTTCAACTTCATAGCTGTCTCCAATGCTTTAGCTTTATTGTTAGATTGAATGTAAACAAAAGTAAGTGCATAATACAGTTCGGAATCTGAAGGATTTATACTTATTCCTTTCTTTAAAATAGCCTCAGCTGCTGCAATTTTTTTGTTTTGATTCAGTAACAATCCATAATTATAATACACTTTGGGATTAGACGATTTTAGTTCTACCGCTTTGGCAAATGCTTTTTCGGAAGCAGTAATGTTATTCATTTCATTGTAGAGCAAAGCCATATTGTAATAGATGCGCTCATTTTTAGAATCATTTTTTAAAGCCAATTCTAAGGCTTGCAAAGCCTGTGCATTCTTCCCTTGCGAATTATAGGCCGCAGATAAATTGAGCAGTGCATAATTCATATTGCTATCTTTTTTCAAACCACGCAAATAAAACTTCTCGGCATTGTCATAATCCTGTAATTTCAGATAGTAATCCCCTAACATCACATTTCCAGTCGAAAAATCGGCTTGATAACGAAGCGATTGTTCTAATTCAGTTTGGGCTGAAGAAAATGCTTTTGCATATTGCGCAGGAATTTGTGCTGCAGGAATTGTGATATAAAGATCCGCAGCCGCAATTCGAACGGCTCTGACCTGATCCGAAAGCAAAGGTCCAACAGCATCTTTCCAACTCTCAGCTGGAAACGAAGCCAAACTTCTCAAAGCGCGATACCTAATTTGTGCTTCCTTACTCGCAAGTCGGGCAAGAATTGTATTTAAACTGCTTTTCGTTGGAATACTACCCAGATAAAAAGTAGCGGTTGCTTTGATAATTTTGGGTACAAACTTATTGTCAATAAGGCTTATCAAATGTTTCTCACTTTCTGCATCTAATCTGCTTCCCGGAATAAGATCTTCAGCAAAGTGATACTTTCTTTTGGGGCCATACCATTGAATCACGGCTTCGGCCAACGCTTTTTCGGATTTGTCTTTATGGCAGTTACTGCAGGCATTAGGGGTTCCGTATTTTACCGACAAATCGGGCCTTGGAACCCTTAAACTGTGATCGTGACGAAAATCATTACCCATATAAAATTTGCCGGGCATATGGCAGTTTTTACACTCTGCTGCCGCGGTTCCAGTTTTGTGAAAAGTATGGCTGGGAACATCATATTTGGCAGGAACATGACAAAGGGTACAGGTTTGATTGCCAATACGCTTGAGCTTTACAGAATGTGGATTGTGACAGGTGCTGCATGTTACCCCTTTATGAAACATCCGACTTTGCAAAAAGGAAGTGTAGATATAATCTTCATCATCTACCTGTCCATCAGCATGATAAAATTCAGTGTCAGGAATTTGAGGAATATAATTATCCATTATTTCCTTGCTGTCAATATGAGAACGACTCAATTCAGAAACACGGGCATGACAAGGGGCACAAGTATTGAGTTCTTCTTTTTGACCCGAGTTTTTAGCTAATTTCAGGTAACTTCCGGCAACTTTTTTTCCCGATTTATAATCTTCGCCATTGATGAAATCTACATGCTCTTTGCCTCCGCCGTGACAACTCTCACAACTGACATTGATGATGGAATAACTCGTTTTATACGTATCGGTTTTAATATCATAATTCTTTTTTAGATTAGTCGAATGACAAGTGGCACACATGGTATTCCAGTTTTGGGCATTTCCGGTCCAGTGTAGCCAGTCATGGGAAGGTATTTTTTGTCCGGCATATTGGTTAAACCATTTCTTTTTATTCACATCCCAGCTTAATCTTGGCACTTGCATGCGACCTCCCGGAAATTGTACTAAATATTGTTGTAATGGTTTATATCCAAAAATATATTTGATTTCAAAATCATGGTTTTTGCCATCATCCCCTTCGGTATTAATATAAAATTTTGAACCTTTTTTAAAAAAACGGCTCGTAACACCGTCTGCGGTAAAAGTGACATTGTTGAAATCCCCTTTTACTGTTGAATCATTGGGCGGCAACATCGACATATAATGGTCGGAATGTTTCCATTCTTTAAATTCAGTAGCATGGCATTTTTTACAGGATTGATCTCCTACATAAGCAATGGAATGGGTCTCAATGGCTGAGTATTTGGCATCTTTAGAGCTGCAACTGTCTACAATAAATACCCTAAAAATAATAAGAAGCGCTACAAAGAGTACCACTAATATTGCCGATTTTTTGTACATAAAATTCTTTTTAACAAAAGTATCTAATTTGATAAAAACACCAAACTATTTGATAACTATTTAATAGGGTTTGATTTAGGTTGAAAATATTTATAAACTATTTTTTCTTAAACTCTTCAATGTCACCATCATAAGAAATAGAACTTCTATTATTACTATTGATGTTTAGATAAGCACTTCCCTCGAAATATACCGATAGCATTAAGGAATAAGAATCATGTTCTCCTCTCACATTTGCTTTTATGATATAGGCTTTTTTAGTTTTTTCGATACTGTAATCTGTAGGCTTTCCTTCAAATTTCATTCCGTTGTCGTCACCACCATACCCAACGCCACTATAAGCCCGGCCAAAAAAGGGTAAATCACTCTTGATGGAATCAGGATGAAATTCTACGGTGTAATCCGATGTTAAATTTTTGGATCTGCCACTCTGTGGCATGACCCTACTGGCCACAAAAACAAATTCTTTTGATTCTACCAAAAGCGCTATCTGCTTTTGTTTTTCTACTTTCTTTTCTTCTTTTATTTGCTTTTTACTTTTTTCTTGAGCGATTGCATTCGTAAGAGAAAAAGCAGTGAATACCAACATTAAAAACACTGCTAAGTGGTAATTTAATTTTGTTTTCATACTGGAGTTTTTTTAAGAATTACTGCCTTTTTACAATTTATAATAAAATTACAAAAAACTTTCTAAAACTGAAAACCAAATATTACAGTAGGTCCAGATGTGTCTATATTATAATGAAAATAGTCTTGTCCGCTTCCTGTTTTATAATCCAAACTAATGATTCTGTAGCCGCCTGTAATGGAGAATAGCTTTGAAAACTGGTATCCCGCTACCGCCTGCATTTGCCAAGCCAAATCCGAACCAATGCCAAAACCTCCAATTTCTCCACGAAATTGATACACAAATTTCTCTCCGGCTTTGCTTTTAATTCTGGCAATAAGCATTGGGTCGAACCACGTTTTTGTCATTTCTTTATTTTTGAAAACTACTGGACCACCTGATAAAGCAAGTTGAATATTAACTCCAGAATTGACTGAATTTAAAATTCCTCCCACACCCAATTCGAGCCAAGTATTTACTTTTCGTAAACCTGAAACCTCCCACGCAAATTGTTTGGCAGTGACTTCTCCGCTAATATAAGTGCTTCCGGGTTTTATTCCTTGAGCAAGACTCATATAAATAAGATCGGAACCTATAGCCCATTTATCATTCGAGGCTTCTGCATAAAGCATAGCTCCCATTTTGAGATGACCAAAAATAGCATTGGTATTAGCATCTACTGTTACTTCTGGCAAATCAGCCAATCCTACCGTTCCACTCATATTGGGAAACAAAAGATAGGGTTCTACAAGATAATTCCATTCACTTTTGGAAGTTGGATTTGTATCTTGTGCAAATACTTGCGTGAAAAATAACGAGCAAAAAGATAGTGCCAAAATGGCAAGAAAGCTGTAATTTACTTTTGTTTTCATATTGATTATATTTTAAATAAATAGTTGCAAATTGATGTTTTTCTAAAAGAAAACATATTGATAAGCCAACGTTAGGGAATCATAATTCAACCCCAAATCCGCATATATTCCGGTATGATATTGCAAACGCAAAGACTGTGTTTTGGTAATAGGAACTGAAAAAGTAGCTCCCAATCTCCAATCTTTTTGAGTATCGCCTGAATATACATCGTTGATGGCAACTTCCCCCACTTTGTACCAATTGGTATTGATGCCTACCCACATTTGGTTTTTAAAATAATAACTGGCGTGGGCTTGAAAACTTAAAGTTGGTTTTTGTTTGAGTTCATTGCCTCCATAATAATCCGTATTGTGGGTGTAAAACCAGGTTCCGACATAAGCTTCGGCGTAAACGTGTTTGAACCTTTTGGAGATTCCTATTTCAGGCTTAAATCCCCAACGATTACTTCCAATATTTATTTGTTTATCATTATAATATCTTCCTGTAGGTACTGAAGTTACAAGGCTTACGCCAAAAATAGCTTTTTGTTCGTATTGTCTAAAATTCTTTCTATCCAGAGCAGGCGAACCCGTTAAATTGACTCCAAACCGAATGCGCATATCCGCAAAACCAGTTCTTGAACCCGTTACTTGTACCCCGTTCAACAATAATTTTCCTTGCATATCTGCCATTGGAATTGACACTTGCACTCTCGCTAATTTTTTGGCTAAACTAAAACTGCGGATATAATTGACGGCTAATAATTGGGTATTCAGTTTAAAATCTTTGATGGGTAAGGAAGGATCACTGAGTACATTTCCTTTATTGTATCCATAGCCTACAGCTAAAACATTGGTGCCTTTAGGAATATTGGCATAAGCCCTTGGTTCCAAATCTTGGCCAAAAATAGGAATACAAAAAAAACTAATAAACAATGTCACAATACAATTGTTATTTAGAAAAGACAAATAGTAATTTTTTATATTCATTTCATTATCAATTATTTGTAGCGATTTATTTATGTTTAAATTTAGGATACTATTCTTAAAAATTTATAGTGTTCCCATTTCTTTATTTAATCCAATTGGTTCCAAAAACAATATAATAGGCCCAATCTTCGGGTCCTCGAGCAATATCAATTCCTGCACGAAGTTTGAGTTTTCGAGCCAAAAGATACCTCCAACCAAGACCTCCAGCTACACGCCAAGACGATTCCTGAAAAGTATCTCCATTCGAAATGGCTTTGGCAGCTCCTCCGAAAGTGACTAAGCTATGACGATTCGTAAAATCCCATCGCCATTCTGTTTCGGCTAGCGCAGTTATATCCCCTTGATACCGCATAATTGGAATTCCTCTCATCACGATAAAAGGCTTCATATAAAAAGGCGGACTTCCCCATATTTGTTGGTATTCGGCTCTAAATCCGGCAATTAATTGTTTGGAAATAGGGACATACCAAAATGCTGATGAAGAAAGTGTTGTAAATCCATAATCACTACCAATAATTTCGTCAGATCCCGCAAGGCTTGTTTTCCATCGAATGCCTTTGTCGGGAGTAAAAACATTATCTCTTTTATCATAATCAAATACTAAACCCAATTTGCTAACGATGCTATTTAACTCTTTCGGAGTATTGAATAAAGGGTTAGAATTCGCTAGCGTTGTATTCAAAAACAAATAATCCAATCCCAAAGACCAAGCACTCAAACCAATTTGTTTTGTAAATTGTCCGTAGATTGGAACCGTTTTTATATTAAACTCAAACGAACTTTCCGTTCCATTTTG
>JAEMQE010000199.1 GCA_022758945.1 Lentimicrobium sp.
GTCAAAAGAATAAAAAATAAATTATAGCCACTGCCAAAGTATGATTATTGGCAGTGGTTTTTTTTAAATAAAATTTAATAAAAAAATACTAATTATGAAAAATCTTAAAAATACAATGCTAATAGCGACACTATTGCTAGCTACAATTTTTACATTAAATGCACAAAATCAGATGTTTTCGATTCACGCAGACTATGTAAAACCATCAATGGAATCCGAATATGTTAATGCTTCTAAAGATTTTCTTCAAGCTTGCAAAAAATACAATTTGCAAAATGCTGATTGGACACAATTACGATTAGATAATGGAACTTATATAACTTTCGAAGCTATTCCAAACTTTGCTGCATTAGACATAAATTCTTACGCACCATTGGTTGAGAAAATGGGAAAAGAAAATTTCCAAGCACTTCTAGACCGTTTCAACAAATGCTATGACAGACACGGCAGTTATATCGTTACTAGAATCGAAAATCTTACCTATATGCCTGATGGAGCAAGAGCTGCACAAGAAGGTCAGAATTATAGAAAATACCATTATTTATATGTTACTCCTTCTACTTCAAAAATGATTGCCGAAAAACTGAAGGCCATAAAAGATCTTTATGTTAAAAAAGGGTCAAAAGAATATTATAGAGTTTATCATAGCGGATTTGGAACTTTAGGAGAATTTTATCTTGTAGTAATTTCAGCAAAAGATGAACTATCCTATGTAAAACAATCAGATGAAAATGATGCACTAATTGGAGAAGAAGGAAAAAAACTTTTAGATGATTTATTCCAAAATATTTCCCGTTACGATCCTGTAACAGGCTATGTACTTCCAGATTTGAGCTACACAGCAACAAAATAAAAACCAAACCTATTCATTTCCAATTGAAGTGAATAGGTTTTTTTAATTCAAAAATTATGAAAAAAGTAGGCATCATAGGTGGTTCTGGTTTCATAGGAAGCTATATCACCCAAGCATTTTTAAATAACGGTTTTCTAGCAAAAGTTTCAGCAACCGATATAACCAGAGAAGATAAATATGAACATTTAATGGCGTTAAACCATTCGGATAATTTACACATCAGCGAACTAGATGTAACTGATAAAGCAACTTTGCAAGAATTTGTTTCTGATTGTGATATTGTCATTCATAGCGGAACACCTTTTATTTTAGACGTTCAAGATCCTCAATCCCAACTGTTTGATCCAACAATAAAAGGAACAGAAAACTTTTTAGAAGTAATTAATCGAACGCCAGGAATCGAAAAAGTAGTCTTCATAGCCTCAGTTGCCGCTTGGAATACTAACTTTCCTCTACCTGCAGGAACTAAAAATTTTACAGACACTTTTGATGAAAACGATACTCGATTTACCAGCACCGAAAGCCATCCATATGCACAAGCTAAGTTTATGGCCAACCAAGTTGTAGAAAAATTCATCAAAGAAAATCCCAATTTATCTTTCGAAATCAGTACCGTTTCGCCAGTAATGGTAATGGGAAAATCTATGTCTAATAGAGAAGATTCCACCTCAACAGGTTTGCAGTTTCTAATCAAAAATAAAATTGCTCCAGACGATTTCATTCAAGCTCTTTATGACAATGACATTCCTTTTGCTATAGTAGATGTCGAAGATGTGGCCAATGCAACTTTCAAAGCGGCAACTACCAAAGGACTTCACGGTAAAGACTATTTATTGACCAGCGAAACTTATAAAGTGTCAGATATGAGTGCAATGCTTAATAATAAAGAGCCAAAAGAAAAACCAAGTATTATTTATAAAAACGATTTGGCTAATAAAGATTTAGGAATTCAATTTCGAGCGGTGAAAGAAACTTTGAATAATTATTCAAATTAAAATTACAAAAATGAAAACAACCAATTTTCAAAAATCAGAAAAGCCGAAAACTGAATTAAAAAAGTAGGCGCATTTAAATTTAATCAAGATGAAAACAACATTCACAATGATTGCCTTAATGGCGATGTTCACTTTCACTTCTTGCAAAAAAGAAAGTGATAAAGAAGTTACAACTGAACCAAAAGTTGAAGAAAATAAAGCTCCTGTAGCAGAAAAAGCTCCTGTATTTGAACCATTTAAAGTAATGGCTGTGACCCATATCGTAAAAGATTTTGATACATGGAAAAAATCTTTTGATGAACACGAAAGTATGAGAACTGCAAATGGTTTGACAAAAATATCAGTGTGCAGAGATATGGGGAATCCAAACAAAGTTCTTATCTTTTTAAAGGTAGCCGATTTACAAAAGGCAAAAGATTTTGCAGTGAGTCCAAACTTAAAAGAAGCGATGCAAAAAGGTGGTGTAATGAGCAAACCGGAAATAGTTTATGCTGATGTAGTGCGCTTTGAGGAATCTTCAGCAGAATTTAAAGACAGAATAAGAGTGGGTCACAAAGTAAAAGATTTTGATGCTTGGCTTAAAGTATATGACGCAGAAGGAAAAGAAACTAGAGCAGCCAATGGTTTGATAGACCGAGCTCTTTCAAGAAACATTGATGATCCCAATATGATTTACATCACTTTTGCGGTAAGCGATATGGCAAAAGCAAAAGCAAGACTTAATGATCCTGCTCTCAAAAAAATAATGACAGATGGAGGTGTAATTAGCAAACCTGTAATAGATTTTTACACTAGTGTTGATTAAGAACTTGCCATTATTAAATTTTCCTTCTTAAAAAATAATTTTAAGAAGGAAAATTTTTATCTATTAAAACCATTGTCAAAATTATAACTTAAATAAAATTATGGAGAATAAAACACTTTTAAAATCGGCAATTTTAATGCTCATAATTGTAGTAATAACAACTGCATTTTGTGAAATTTCTTTAAGAAACAAAGGAATTCCAATAAGTTATGATGATGGTCCGCCGCTATGGTCACACAATAGGGCAATGGTCTATGAACCTCAGAATGAAGCTGTAGTTTTTATAGGCTCTTCACGCATTAAATACGATTTAGACATACCTACTTGGCAAAGCATTACTAATATTCATGCAGTTCAACTTGCAATGGAAGGCAGCAATCCAAGACCAGCTTTAGAAGATTTGGCAAATGATGAAAATTTTAAAGGCCGACTAATTGTGGATGTAACTGAAGGATTATTTTTCTCTAATGCACCACCAAACAAAGAAGTTCCAATAAAAAACATCAAATATTATCACGATATAACACCAGCACAAAGAGTAAGTTTCTTTTTAAACAAACCATTAGAATCACAATTTATTTTTTTGAATAAAGATTATTTTTCGCTCAACGCCCAATTAAATGAGTTAGAAATCCCTAGCAGACCTGAAGTTTTTATTGAGCCTTCCTTTCCAATGGAGTTTAGCAATAACACTTTTGAAAGACAAATGTTTATGACTCCTGAATTTGTTGCTGATACCGTTTTACGAAACAAGGTCAAATCAAATTGGGCATTTTTTGCTAAAATGAGCAAATTAGCTCCGCCAATGAAAGAAGCTGAATTAGCAGCTATATTCAAATCTGTAAAAGAGGCAACTGACAAAATTAAAGCTCGAGGAGGCGAGGTACTTTTTGTAAGAACACCTTCAAGTGGTCCTTATTTACAAGGAGAAAATATGGGTTTCCCAAGAGAAAAATATTGGAGTAAATTACTTGCCTATACGAATTGTCCCGGAATTCATTTTCTTGATTATCCTGAAATAGCTCATTTTGAATGTCCTGAGTTTTCTCATTTAAGCCAACCGGAAGCTAAAATATTTACCAAACATTTCATAGAAATTCTAGAAAAAGAAAAAGGTTGGAAACTTAAAAATCCTGGAAAAATTAATTAACCAAAATCATCTCAATATGGTATTCAACTCCTATACTTTTATCGCCTTTTTTCTTATTATGCTGATTTTGCATAATCTTCCATTTTCATGGAGAACAAAGAAAATCAACTTACTATTGGCAAGTTACATTTTTTACGCCGCTTGGAATCCACCATTTATCTTACTGCTTTGGCTTTCTACAATCATTGATTTCCATGTAGGGAAAGCATTATATACTCAGGAAAACCCATTTAAGAAAAAATTGCTTTTGGTACTAAGCCTTATGGGAAATCTTGGTATGCTTTGTTTTTTTAAATATGGAACTTTTTTGTTAGAAAATTTCGTGACATTGAGCAATGCCATCGGCTTCGATTTTCATCCGGCATCACCTAGTATAATTCTTCCGGCAGGTATTTCTTTTTACACATTTACAACTTTATGCTATACTATTGATATGTATAAAAAGGAAAGCGAACCTGTAAAATCAAGACTGGATTTCTCCTTATTCGTCACCTTTTTTCCTCACTTAGTGGCTGGACCTATTGTTCGTCCACCGCAATTAGTGCCACAATTTGAAACCCCACGTTCCGCATCTCGAAAACAAATGATGGATGGACTGCTCCTATTATCATTGGGATTATTTATGAAAGTAGTTTTAGCCGATAGTTTGTTGTCGGCAACAGCAGATTCCGTTTTTGATTCAAATAGTGTTTTACCCGCACTTGACGCCTGGATTGGAGTATTTGCTTTTTCCGGTCAGATATTTTTAGACTTTGCGGGTTATTCCACTTGCGCTATTGGTGTGGCGTTATGTTTGGGTTTTGTGTTGCCCCAAAATTTTAATTATCCTTATGCTGCCATTGGTTTTTCAGATTTTTGGAAAAGATGGCACATCACTTTATCGAGCTGGCTTCGCGATTATCTTTATATCCCACTTGGTGGAAGCCGTAATGGAAAAATTCGCACCTATTTTGCTTTGATGGTCACGATGTTATTAGGCGGACTTTGGCATGGAGCCAATTGGACTTTTGTAGTTTGGGGTGGATTACACGGACTTTATTTATGGGGAGAAAAATTCTTAAGAGACCGAAAAGGTGCTAAATCTTACGAAGTTGCAATGCATAACAACCATTGGTCAGGTTTTTTCTATGCGTTTCTAACATTTATGTTAATCAATATTACTTGGGTATTTTTTCGCTCACATACCTTTGGAAAATCATGGCAAATGCTGGAATCTATGTTTGGAATAGCTACCGATGGTAAGCCTTTATTGACCACATTAGCAATCATCAAAGTAGCGGTAATCATTCCTTTTATTGTATTATTTCATTGGTTTATGCGAAATACTAAAGTCCTTGATGTAGCTCATAAACTATCGTGGTGGTCACTTGGCATTGTATGGTCCGCTCTAATTTTACTTTTGATTTGGGCACAAGAAAGTGGAAGTTCGTTTATCTATTTTCAGTTTTAAAATCAGTCATTCTCCTCAAAAAAACTCAATATTTATGAAAAAAACAATATATTTTTTAAGCTTTTTAGCCTCATTTATTAGCTATGCTCAGCACGACCATCATGTTGATAATATAGAAACCACTCAAAAACACCTTGCTCACTTGCAAGCATCAAGAGCGCAAACTTTTTATATTCACAATTTGCCTCCTCCAAAATTAATGCAAGGAATAGGACAATCTAAAATGATTATCCAAACCAAGTCTGAAAAAACACAACTATATTTCAATCAAGGACTTTCGTTGTTGCATGACTTTTGGGATTTTGAAGCATACAGAGCTTTTAAAGAAGCCATTCGTCAAGACTCAACAGCTATAATGCCCTATTGGGGATTGCTGCAAAATCCTGGTCCTGACGAGGATAGTATTTACAAACACAATAAAACAATTGCCATAAAACAATTAAAAATATTGATAAAAAAAGCAAATAAACATGAAAAATTATATGCTGAAATAGCGATATTGAGTGACTCACTAAAAGAAAAAGCAAATCCGGAAATCATCAAAAAATATGAATTTATTGTCCATACTTTCCCTGATGATATTGATGCAAAACTTTTTCTTGCTTTAGGAAAAATGAGTGGTTTTGACAAAGATATGAATCCAAATGAAGGACAGTTGTATAGTGAGTTTTTATTGAAAGACATACAAAGAACCGATCCGAAAAATCATGCTTTACATCATTATTGGATTCATTTGATGGAACATTGTTGCCCGGAACAAGCTATAAAAAGCGCAGATATTTTAACCTCATTGGCGCCTAATTCAGGTCATATTGTTCATATGCCAGGACACATTTACAATAGAGTTGGAGATTATAAAAAAGCGCATGATGCCTTCGTAGCATCGGTAAAAGTAGATTCCATTTATATGAAAAAGGAAGGTGTTCAAGAGGTGGATAATTGGAATTACATTCATAATATCAATTATTTAATTTCAAACTGTGCCCATGACGGAAGACACAGTGAAGGATTATATTATGCCGAAAAACTGAAGAATATGCCTGTTACAAAAGACAGAAAAAAAGTCTATGAAGGAACTTTCTTCAATCAAGGAATTCTAGCTCCTGCAAAAATGGAAATGGCTTTTGGATATTGGGATAAAGCAGCTTTAAAATTAGAATCCATTCAAGATAAGGACAGCCTTTACGGAGTTTCTAATATGAGTTATAAAGATGGACTTCTGCTTTTTGTAAAAGGAATGGATGCCATAACAAAAAAAAATCTTGTAGATGCAATTAAGTATTCGAATAAATTGGATTCTTTTTTATATCAAAATATAAAGCAGAGTGGTAAGGATAGCACAATGGTAGAATATCATCAAAACAATTTAAATACAGCATCATTAGAATTACAAGGCTGTGTCAAAAGTGAAGAAGGCAACTATCTCCAAGCCTTAAAATTACTGGAAAAAGCAGAAAAAAAAGAAAATGAACTTGGCTATGGCGAACCTCCTTTATATTCACGTCCAATAGGAATAAGTACAGCATCTGTATATGAAAAAGCCGGAAATGAGGAAAAAGCTATTGAATGCTATAATGAGATTTTGAAGAGATTCCCGAAAAGTGCCTATGTATATTATGCAATGGTGAATCTTTACAAAAAAACGGGAGATACAAAAAAAGCACTCGAATATGAAGAAATGCTGAAAGAAGCAAAAAAATATGGGGATAAGGATATCTATGTTATAAATTATTCGAAATAATTCTACCTTTTATGCAAACAAAAACCATCCAAAAAAGAATTCAGTCCATCGATATCCTTCGTGGAATTGCAATGGTACTAATGGCACTCGATCACGTGAGAGATTATTTTCATATTACTGCCTGGACAGATGACCCTTTGAATTTGGAAACTACAACTCCAGCATTATTTTTCACCAGATGGATTACTCATTTTTGTGCACCAACATTTGTATTTCTATCTGGAGTTTCTATTTATTTACAGAGTTTAAGAAAAACCAAAAACGAATTGAGTATTTTTTTGATGAAGCGTGGGTTGTGGTTGGTATTTTTAGAAGTCACTGTTATTTCACTTGGATGGTCATACAATCCAAATTATAATTTCATTTTTCTTCAAGTTATATGGGTTATTGGAATAAGTATGTTTCTGTTGGGATTACTCATTCAGGTTTCCTATGAATTTATTTTAGGATTAGGATTATTGTTTGTTTTTGGCCACAATCTTTTAGATTTTGTTGAAGCTGCAGATAGTTACAAACCAACTTTCTTATGGGATTTATTGCACCACGGGAACTTTGCTTTTTATAATTTATGGGGTTCACATACTGCTGTTGTATTTTATCCAATAATTCCTTGGTCAGGATTAATGATGCTGGGATATTGTGCAGGAATACTTTTTACTTCCAAGTATTCTGCTGAGCAAAGAGCAAAAATTCTTATCCGAATTGGCGCTGGTTTATTACTCCTTTTTGTGGTACTCCGATTGATAAATGTCTACGGAAATCCTGTAGTTTGGAGTACTCAAAAAACCAATTTTTATACCTTCCTTTCTATTATTAATGTGCATAAATATCCACCGTCTTTGATGTATATGTGTATTACGATTGGAATTGCTTTGTTAGTATTAGTCCTTCTCGAAAAAATGGAAAATAGATTTACTCGAATAATGTCAATTTTTGGGAGAACCGCTTTCTTTTATTACATCTTGCATCTTTATTTGATACATTTCCTTTGTATGATTAATTTCTACATAAACGGTCATTCGGTTAGTGAAAGTGTCGTAAATATTAAAACTAATCTTTTCTATTTTATAACTCCAGGCGAAGGATATGGATTAATTGTAGTTTATATTATTTGGATTACAGTAATTCTTGCTTTATTTCCTTTATGCAAATGGTACGACAACTACAAACAATCTCACAAAGAAAAATGGTGGTTGAGTTATTTGTAAATCAAAACCAAATAACGAAATTGCAAATTAAAATTTATCAATTGTTACAAAATATGAAAAAAAGAAAATTTCCATCCGCTCAAACCATTTTATTGGTGATAGCAGCATTAGTTGCGCTGCTAACTTGGGTTATTCCCTCGGGAAAATATGATAGTTTAACCTATAATAAATTAGACAATACCTTCATCATACTGAGCAAAGGAAAAACAACCCTGATTCCTGGAAGTCAAAAATCATTAGACCAACTTAACATCAAAATACCTCTCAAAAATTTTACCAACGGAGCTATATACAAACCCATAAGCATTCCCAATACTTATGAGAAAGTAGCTGCCAATCCACAAGGTTTTTTTGAGTTTGTCCAATCCCCTATCAAGGGAATAATTGAAGCATCGGATGTTATTTTTTTAGTACTTTTCATTGGCGGATTAATTGGAATCATGAATCTTACCGGAGCTTTTGATGCTGGAATTATATGGATGTCAAGCGTTCTCAAAGGGAGAGAATATATTTTAATAATACTCACAACAACATTAGTCGCTTTAGGTGGAACTACTTTTGGTTTCGCTGAAGAAACATTGGCTTTTATCCCCATTTTAATCCCGGTTTTTATTGCTGCAAAGTATGATGCAATGGTGGGAATAGCTTGTGTTTTCTTGGGTTCATCAGTTGGTTCCATGTGTTCCACTACTAACCCATTTGCAGCCATTATTGCTTCGGATGCAGCTGGTATTAATTGGACAACTGGCCTTTATGGCAGAGTGATGATGTTTTGTGTTTGTACCACAATTTCGATTCTTTATATACTTCGTTATGCAAAGCGTGTTAAAAATGATGCTGCAAATTCAATTATTTTTGACCAAAAAGTAGAAATGGAAAAATTGTTTGGTGGTGTTTCAGAAACCAAGAATATCAAGTTTAATAATAAACTTAGAATTATTATTTTCCTATTTACAGCCAGTTTTATCATAATGGTTATAGGCGTTTCGCTATTGGATTGGTGGTTTACCGAGATGGCTTCCGTCTTTTTAGTTGGTGCTTTATTAATTGGAATTGTTGCCAAAATAAACGAAAGTGACTTTGTAAATGCTTTTTCTAAAGGAGCTGGAGAATTACTGGGAGTTGCTTTCATCATTGGCATTGCAAGAGGAGTTTCTATTCTTATGAAAGATGGATGTATCAGTGATACCGTACTTTATAATACCAGCGCCATAACCGAAGGAATGAATAAAGGAGTGTTTGTAAATGCCTTATTTTTTATCTATAATGGATTATCATTCTTTATTCCTTCATCATCTGGAATGGCGGTACTTTCAATGCCAATTATGTCTCCACTGGCCGATACAGTTGGCATTGGCAGAGAAATAATTGTAAACACATACATGTATGGAATGGGAATATTTGGCATAATCAATCCAACTGGGTTAATATTAGCAACATTAGGCATTGCAAAAATTGGGTTTGATAAATGGCTAAAATTTATTTGGCCTTTGGTGATTATTCTAACATTAATTTCAATGGCGTTTTTAACGATTTCTGTTTATTAATGTAAACAAAGTTTTTCAAAACAATTTTAAAAATTAAAAAAAGTCAGACAAATGTAGATTTATCAAAATTAGTTTTGATCCATCAAATACATCATTGCGGCCATAGTTGCGGCTCCTAATTCTAATTCTCGTTTATTAATAGCGTCAAATTTGTCATTTGCTGCATGATGATAATCGAAATAGCGTTGTGAATCTGGTTTTAAACCTGCTTTCACAACTGCTTTTGAAGTCAATGGTTCAATATCAGAACCACTGTGTCCTTTCACAAAACTATGAATTAAATAAGGTTCGAATAGTGTTTTCCAACTAAGGATTTTAGCAAAATTAGCATCATCACTTTCTATAGAAAATCCTCTTGGAGAAAATCCTCCCGAGTCACTTTCCAATGCAAAAATGTGGTTTTCATTATTGGCTTTAGCCAATTCTTCGTATTTTTTCCCTCCTCTTCCACCGTTTTCTTCATTCATAAAAAGCACAACCCGAAGCGTATTTTTGGGTTTGTAACCAATGTTTTTGAAGATATTCGCCACTTCCATACTTTGCACAATTCCAGCTCCATCGTCGTGAGAACCGTCGGCAAGATCCCAAGAATCAAGGTGTCCGCCCACAACCATAATATTTTCTGGATGCTCACTTCCTTTTATTTCGCCAATAACATTATAAGACAAAACATCTTCCATAAGTTGGCAAGATTGTTTCAAATAGAACTTTAAATTTGGATTGTTTTTTAAGGTTTTACTCAACAATTCTGCTGCATTTGTACTGATTGCCGCCGTTGGAATGTATTGTGATTTTGGAATATCACCATAACTTTGATTACCTGTATGCGGAAAATCGTCTAAACGCAAATTCATGGAGCGAACAATTGTCGCTACTGCACCAAATTTTGAAGCTTCTTTTGCACCAGCATATCTTTGATCAACACAACCGCTATAAGAAACGAATGTTTCAATATTTTCTGGTTCCATTGGTCTGTTGAAAAATACAATTTTACCTTTTATTTTTTCGCCCAAAGCTTCTAATTCCTTAATGCCTTTCACTTCGATAACTTCGGCAGTGATTCCATTTTTTGGTGTAGCAACAGAACCTCCAAGTGCACAAACAGGAATGTTAGTTTTAATTTTATTGTCTAAAATATAAGCAGTTTCTTTTTCACCTCGAACCCATTTTGGCACCATCACTTCCTGAAGATAAACTCGGTCAAAACCCAAAGTTTCCAATTGAGCCTTAGTATATTGAACCGCTTTTTCGGCATTGGCGGAGCCTGATAATCGAGCTCCAATGGAATTGGAAAGATAATCTAGCCAAGAATAACATTTCGAATTGGTTAAAGATGATTTGTAGATTTCCTTGATGGTTTGTTCTTCTTTAGTTTGGGCAAAAATTGCAAATCCTGTAAAAAATAAAAGAGTTAAAAAAGCTGTTTTTTTCATTCTATTAGTAGGTAAAATTTGTTTTTATTCTGATTTTTTTATTTCGGTTCGAGGACCAATCCCGTTATTATTGAATGCTTCAATCTGAAAATAATAAGCATCTGATTTATCCAATCCGTTAAAATAGTATTCATTTTTTCCGTAAACCATTATTGAACCGTACATTTTGTCTGGGGATTTGCCAAAATAAATTACATATCCATCAGCATTGGGTTCTTGCTGCCACTTGAACCAAACATTGCGACGTTCTCCTTTTTTCATAGGTTCTGTGCGCAAAGGAACAAAATTATTGACAATTCCGGGAGAATTTCCGCTTCCTTTTC
>JAEMQE010000236.1:0-8853 GCA_022758945.1 Lentimicrobium sp.
CTTGACAATGATCGCTAAATTTGAATTTCAATTATAGACTGATTAGTTACAAAAACAACTATAATTTCTTTCCGCCACTTATCTATCAAGTGGCTACGGCATTTTTGGAACCTTCTAGTATCAGCTATCCTTTTCGAAAGTTTTTCTCAGGCAAAAAGAACCTACAATTTCGTTTGGGTGAATTGCAAAAAGTAATTCCATCCGAAAATAAAATCATTCTCAATAATGGCGAATTGCATTATGACCAATTGGTTTTTGCCACTGGAGCCGAAACGAGTTATTTTGGTATGGAAAATGTCAAGAAAAATGCCATTCCAATGAAAACCCTCAATGATGCCATTGAGATGCGAAATACCTTATTGAAAAATCTGGAAAAAGCTGCTATTTGCAAAGACATTCGCACTAGAAGAACGCTGTTAACCATTGTGGTTGCCGGCGGTGGCCCAACTGGAGTCGAAGTTTCTGGAATGTTTGCTGAAATGCGAAAAAATATATTGCTCAAAGAATATCCTGAATTAGACACAACAGCTAGTAATATATATTTGATTGATGGAGGTGATGCGCTATTATCACCAATGAGTAAAGATTCACAAAAAGATACACTCGAAGCCATAACTAAGCTCGGGGTTATTGTAAAACTAAATACCCGAGTAATTGATTATAAGGATGATACCGTTTTCTTAGCCGATGGAAAAACCATACAAACCAAAAATTTAATTTGGGCAGCAGGTGTTTCAGCTAAAATATTTGAAGGAATTCCTATAGAAAGTTACGGACGCAGCAAACGAATGGCTACTGATGCCTTCAATAAAGTAAACGCTACCGAAAACATTTATGCCATTGGCGATACCTGCATTCAACTTAGCGATGCTGATTTTCCTGAAGGCCATCCTCAAGTGGCTCAAGTGGCCATTCAACAAGGAGTCAATTTAGCCGAAAACTTCAAATTAATGCTCAAAAATAAACCGTTGAAACCCTTTAAATACAATGACAAAGGTTCTATGGCAATTATAGGAAAAAACAAAGCTGTTGTGGATTTACCCAAATCAAAAATGCATTTCAATGGCTTTTTTGCTTGGATGATTTGGTTGTTTGTGCATTTAATGTCCTTGATAACCTATCGCAACCGAATCAATACTTTTTACCATTGGATGATAGCCTATTTCTCGAAAGACCAATCCTTGCGAATGATTATCAGACCGGAAAAGAGAACTAAAGGGGATGCGTAGTTTATATTGTTGGAAATATATCAAAAACGAAAAGAGAGGTATTATTAAACATAAAATTCTATTTTACATAATATAAATTATAGTTCATTTAATAACATTGGAAGATAGAGCCTCAATTGGTAATTTCAATATATTTTCCATATAAATAAGACTTTCATAGTATAAAAAAAGCATTACCAATAATGGTAATGCTTTAGTAAAAGATTTTACAATTTTATTTGATAGAAATTGGAATATTCCATTTTTCCCAAATTAAAAGAACACTATCATTATTTATTTTATAAATTAAACTTTCGACACTTGAATCTGAAATGTTTTGCTTTACAGTAACTCTTAACTGATCGTCTTTTTCTTTATATTTATAAGCTCCCCATTGTTTAGCTTCTTTATTAAAAATAATGATGCATTCTTTTTCATTAGGAATCACAAAAAAAGAATATTTTCCTGCCGGTAATTTTGAACCTTCAATTATTAAATCCTTATCGGTTTCAAAAGTTGTCGCGTCATTGGCTCCGGCACGCCAAACTTTATTAAACGGTACTAATTCTCCCCAAATTTTTCTTCCTTTTACAGATGGACTGCAATAATTAATGGTAATGTTAGCACCATTAATTTTACCAGTAGCTACTGCTGCTGGGCTTGCCGGTTTATCTTGTGCGGTAACGAACGTTACCGTTAATAAGACAATGAACATCAAATAAATTTTCTTTTGTAATCCCATGATTTAAAATGTTTTAGTTTGAGTTATAAATTTATAATAACTTAATTAAATTTGTAATTATTCTTAATTTTTTTAAGAAAAAATTAAGAAATTTATAAATTAATCGTTTTACTCTAGTAAGGACAGTATTATAATTTATTAATTCATTATTTTTACATTCGACTATACCAATTACAATATGAACACAATTGCAGAACACATTGCTGATTTTTTAAAGAAATATCCGCCATTTGATAATTTATCTTTTCAGGAACTATCTGAGATTGCTACAAGTATTCGTGTGGTAAATCTTGAAAAACACAAAATTTTGTTCCAAATAAATGATGTTTTACATGATAGTTTCTATGTTGTGGCTTCCGGAGTTATTAATCTATCCGTAATTGCAGATGCAGAGGAAACATTATTGAATAAATGTGTCGCAGGAGATATTTTTGGGTTGCGTCCGTTTTTTGCCAAAAATAATTATATGATGACGGCAAAAGCTCGTGAAGAAAGCATTATTTATGCGATTCCCATAGCCACTTTCCGCCCATTTGTAGCTAATAATTCAGAGGTTTTAGACTTTCTTTTGCATAGTTTCGCCACAAATACAAGCAATCCAAACGATATGGAAAATATCGGTGGAAAACTAATTTCTGATAATGTCTATTATTCTAATCAACAATCTGAAATGCAGTATTTTCAGTTGTTAACTTACAATGTTTCTCCATTAAAAGTTGCCATAACTAGTATGGTTCAGGAAGTTGCACAACAAATGACTGATGCTATGACTAATGGAGCTATTGTTTCTAAAGACAATTATCCTATTGGAATCATTACGAATACTGATATGTGTTCTAATATTGCCACTGGGCGATTCCCTATCACGACAACTGTAGATAGAATTATGTCATCACCTGTTGTAACTGTAGTAGAGAATATTTCTTTGGCTGAAGCCCAATTGTTAATGTTAAAAAATAATGTGACTCATTTGTGTGTTACTAAAGATGGTTCTGATAAATCGGACATCAAAGGGATTATTTCTGAACATGATTTGATTGTGGCTCAGGCTAATAATCCTGGGGTTTTGATAAAAGAAATTAAACGTTCCCAATCAGCCAAAGATTTAAAATCAATTCGGGAACGATTGACAAATCTTATTCAAAAATCAATTCATAAAAACGTTTCAATTTCTAATATTAGTAATATCGCGAGTGAAATCAATTTGGCCATCATAAAAAGATCTGTCGAATTATCAATCTTGGATTTAGGCTCTCCTCCTGCTCGTTTTGCTTGGTTAAGCATTGGTAGTCAAGGAAGAAAAGAGCAATTATTACTAACAGATCAGGACAGTATTTTAATCTTTGAAGACGTAACTGCCGATAAATACAGAGATGTAAAAGATTATTTCCTGAAATTAGGAAAAAGAACTACGGCTATTCTGGAAAAAGTGGGTTATGAATACTGTCCAAATGGACATATGGGAAGCAATATGCTGTGGTGTAAGTCATTGACTGATTGGACTAAACAATATAATAACTGGATGAATACTCCAGGTGAAAACAGTAATGAGATAAGCAGTATTTTCTTTGATTTCGAAATTGCTTTTGGTGAACAAAAAATTGAAGAATCAATTGAGAATGTCATTTTCAATAACGTGAAAAACAATTCTTTATTCTTTGATTTTCTTGGAAATGATGCCCTGCGCAAAAATGCACCATTAAGCTTTTTTAAGAAATTTATAGTGGAAGAAGAAGGTCCAAACAAAGATAAATTTGACATAAAAACTCGTGCTTTAATGCCACTTATCGATGGAGCGCGTTTATTTAGTTTAAGCTATAATTTAAAAGGTGTCAATAATACTTTTATGAGATTCAAGCAATTAGCAATTGTAGATCCTAGAAATGCTGAAATTTATTTGAATTGTTCCGAAGCTTTTTTGACTTTATCAAAAATTAGAACTTTAGAGGGTTTAAAAAACGATAATTCCGGACAATTTATAAACTTGCAGGAATTATCAAAAGTGGACAAGGAAAATTTAAAAAATGCTTTAGCTCCAATGAGAGAATTAGAGGAATTAATAAAAAACAAGTTTCAACTTACCCAATTTTCATAACAATGTTAGACTGGATAAAAAATATCAAAAAGGAATATCCTGAATTTTGGAAAAATTATCTTTCTAAATTTGATAAAAAATCAAATCGATTTGTTGTGCTTTGCACTGAAACTACTGGTTTAAACCCTGAAAAAGACGTGATTTTGTCGATCGGTTCTTTTTCTGTAATCAACAATAGTATTCTCATTGGAGATAGTTTCGAAGCTTATTTTGCTCAGTATAAATTCTTTCACGACAACGGAATTTCAAACGAATTTACTGTTGAAAGTAAAATGAAAAAACTTGGAGAATCTGAAGGAATTCAAGCCTTTATAGAGTTTATTGGGAATTCGGTATTGGTAGGCCATCATATTGATTTTGATGTTGAAATGATTAATGCCGCTTTAGAAAGATTAGGTTGTGGAAGATTAAAAAATGAGGCTTTGGATATTGATATAATGCATCGAAAACTGCTGGATATCAATAATAAACAATTTTCGCTTGAAGAATTATGTGAGATTTACAAAATCCCTAAAAGTGACAGGAATTCGTCTTCCGAAGATGCCTATAAAATAGCATTACTTTTCCTGAAATTAAAATCTAGGCTTGGGTTGAATTAAATAGAAATAATTTGCTCAAATCTCCCGTGATGGCTAATAGATACTGGCTTATAGCCTAATGTTTCATTTTCAAAATAACTTGGTATTTTATTGATTTTTTGAATATTATTTCGATTTTCTAAAGTTTTAATTGTATCAAAATCTTCGATATTCTCTACTGCAATGGTGTTGATAAATTGAGGCTTAACTTCAGTTTTTGTATAATAAACAGTTTCTTTTATTGCTACTTTTCCATAAATAATTCCATCGATAATTTCCAAATCAAAACATTCTAATTGCAAAGGAAAATACCCCCGAATTTGCGTTTGCCGATTATAAATTTTATAAACCGCTTCCTTCCTGCTCCATAAATTCCAGACCATAACTTCTGAATCCTCTGCATTAAAAATCTGTAATTTCTCGTTTTTGGTAAAGATCTTATCCAAAAATCCTTTCCGATTCCAATTGCTTTCTTTTTGGGCTAAAGCCAAATCTACTATATCATTCCCTATCATTTTTCGGATAATTTCGTTTCAATAATTTCCATTGCTGATTTTACATCTAGCATTCGTTCCATCGATTGATTATCAATTATAATATTAAATTCTTCTTCAATATCTAAAATTACATCTACTAAATTTGCCGAATTTATCTGCAAATCAGTAATAAAATCAGTAGTTTCCGTAAGATTTTCAAAGGCTTCCTGATTTTTGATATACGGCTTTACGATATTCTTTAACTTCTCGATAATTTCTTGCTTGTTCATATATTTTTATTTTGTTTAGTATTTGCTCCCTTCCCTTTGGGAAGGGCTGGGGTTGGGCTTGTATTTTTTAAAAATTACACATCCATTTACATCACCAAAACCAAAACTGGCTTTTGCTATTATATTCAATTCTTTTTCAATTAATTGTTGTGGAATTCGAGTCACATCAATCAATGCAGTGATTTCAGGATGCAAATCTTCACAATTGATATTTGGAAAAATAAATCCTTGATGCAATTGCAAAACCGAAGCTACACTTTCTATACTTCCTGCGCCTGACAAACAATGTCCAACCATTGATTTTAGTGAGTTGATGTACGGGAAATCAATTCCAAATCTCCCTAAAGCTTCACTCCAATTCTGAATTTCCAAACTATCTTTTGAAGTAGCAGTCAAATGTCCGTTGATAGCATCAATTTCATTGGGATGAATTCCCGCATTTTTCAAAGACTCTTTAATACATTTTCGCACTGCAACTGAATTTGGAGCTGTCATTGTTCCTTGACCACGTTGACCACCAGAATTTACGTTTCCACCAAGAACTTCAGCATATATTTTAGCTCCTCGAGCCAAAGCAGTTTCTAAATCTTCCAACACCAAAGCTCCTGCTCCACTTCCTGGCACAAATCCTGAAGCACTTTCTGACATTGGCCTTGAGCCTTGTTCCGGTGTTTCGTTATGTTTAAAAGTGCACACTTTCATCGCGTCAAATCCACCCCAAATATAAGGGCCGGAATCACTCGTGCTTCCTGCCAAAATAAGTTTCGCCTGACCCGATTTGATGCGTTCATAAGCCATCAAAATAGCTTCTGTTCCTGTGGTACAGGCAGAGGAATTGGTGGTCACTTGATTTCCCAATCCTAATTTTCCACCCAAATAGGCGCTCACACCACTATTCATTGTTTGTGCAACGGCTGTGCTTCCCAATCTTCTGGTTTGAAAGTCATCAATTTTATAGATACTTTCTCTAAATTTATCGATTCCGGAAGTTCCGGTTCCAAAAATAGTTCCACTATCCCAATCAGGTTCTTCGTTGATTTCTATTGATAATCCAGCATCTTTCCAAGCATCAATACCTGCAATTACTCCGTATAAAATTCCGGATGAGTTAAAATTCCGTAATTCTAATTCCGTAAAATAGCGCAATGATAATTCGATAGAAACATCCGGTTTTCCGGCAATTTGACACGAAAAATGCAAACGTTCCAATTCGGCATCGTGCTTTATTCCTGAAATTCCATTTTTTATGGCATTGGTAAACGCATCGAGTCCCACTCCATTTGGAGCAACAACGCCAAGACCGGTAATTACGACACGTTTATTCATTTTTTTTATTTTTTTGTGGTCATTGCGAGGTACGAAGCAATCTCATAATGAGAGCAAAAAATGCGATTTCTCCCGAAGGTCGAAATGACAAAACATAAAATCTTTATATTAAAATTCCAGCTATTACTCCGTTACAAACTTCTTCATCCTTCTGATTTATCATCTTGACTTTGCATTTTAACTTACCAAATCGAAAATATATTTTCTTCGAAATCACAGTTACTTTTTCATTAGGAAATACAGGTTTTAAAAACTCTATTTCAGTTGATGTTAAGGCAATTGCAGTAGTTGCATTAAATTCATTATTCAACAAATAGATCCCCAAACTAACCAATCCTATTTGAGCCATAACCTCGGTTAAAATAACTCCAGGCGTGATGGGATTATCCTTGAAGTGACCTTTGTAAAAATCCAGATTTTCATCAAAAGTGTAGGTTCCTTCCACTCCATTCTCATCTATATGCAGCAATTCATCCACAAACAAAAAAGGTTTGGAATACGGTAATTTTACTATGATTTCTTCTTTGGTCATATTCTTCAAAATTCCCCTTTATGGGTTAGGGGCTTAAAATTGCAATAAAACCTTTTGTGCGGAAAATCCAGGACCAAAACTCAACATCAATCCCTTTGCTCCCTTTTTGGGTTTGCTATCCATAATTCGTTCTAAAACATATAAAACAGTGGCACTCGACATATTCCCATACAATCGCAACACTTCCTTAGTGTCATCAATATTTTTTCCTAAATCTGAAAATAAACCTTCTACAGTTTGCACAATTTTTTTACCACCGGGATGAAAAACCAAATGGTCTAAATCTTCTATTTTTAAATTATTTTTGACTAAAAAAGGATGAATAATATCCGGAAAATGTGAAGCAATGGTTTCAGGAACTTCAATATCCAAAATCATTTGTAAGCCGGAATTGGTTAGTTTGAAACCCATTAAATGTTCCGCATCGTAGAAATGATACATTTCTTCATCCAATATTTCCGGACCTTCATCATCAATATGGGAAGAAAGCAACACACATGCGGCTCCGTCTCCAAAAATCGCAGCACTGACAATATTGGCCATCGAAAAATCATCCAGTTGAAACGTAGCTGTTGGACTTTCGACCGCTATAACTGCAGCTCTTTTTCCGGGATTGGCTTTCAGGAAGTTTTTGGCATAAATAATCCCCGAAATTCCTGCGGCACAACCCATTTCGGTTACGGGAAGACGAACAATATCTTGACGTAATTTCAATTTATTAATCAAATAAGCATCCAATGACGGAATCATAATTCCAGTACAACTTACTGTGATGATGTAATCTAAATCTTCAGGTCTCCAATTGGCTTTTATCAAAGCTTTTTCCAATACTTTGGTACCTAATTCAATTACTTCTCGAACATAAATATCATTTCTTTCTTCAAAGGAAATATTGGTAAAAACTTCAATTGGATCCATAATAGAATAGCGTTTATCAACAGCCGCTCCCTCAAAAATTTTCTTTACTTTTCTAATAAAACGAGAATCCTGACCATCAAGCCAAGCGTCAAGAAAGGGAATAATTTCCTCCGTAGTTCTGGAATATTTAGGTAATTGCTTAGAAACAGTTTTGATTTTTACACTCATATTTTTGAAATTATCCATTGATAACGGAAAGCCCATTTCCATTGAATTTTATAATTGGTGAAATTTAATTTTTTTGAAAAACTTATTAATTCTTCTTTTTTAAAACCTCTTAAAATAGAAACTAATCCGTCTTCTCGTGACATTGCATTTAATTGAAACACAAAACATAAACCTTGAAACAATCGATAAGCCAATGCACTTCTATGTAAATCATTGATTACAATTCCAATTTTTGAATTGGTATTAAAAACAGTCATTAATCGTATAATTTCTTCATCTTTAAAATGATGTAATGTCAATGTACACAGCACTATGTCATATTTTATTTCTTCAAAAGGTGGACTAAAAATATCTTCGCATCGATAGCTTATATTCGAATAATTCTCGGATAACTTTCGAGCGTGATTGATGGTAAAAGCATTGGCATCAATTCCTGTTAACTGAAAATTTAAATGGTGTTTTAACCCAAAATTGGCCAAGGTTCGCAGCATATCACCATTACCACAACCCACGTCCATAA
>JAEMQE010000236.1:8953-11431 GCA_022758945.1 Lentimicrobium sp.
CCAAAATTGGCCAAGGTTCGCAGCATATCACCATTACCACAACCCACGTCCATAATAGAGATTTCGTTTGTTTTGGAAATCTGCCCAATCAAATCCTGAACACCTCGTAAAGTTAGCTGGTTTCCTCCCAAGAGTTGGTTTATTTTGGCTATTTTATCCAAAGCATCGCGTAAAATTTCTCCTTTCATCGAAAAATCATCCATAATTTCCGACTCCTCAGATCTATATTGTGTATTTACAAGCATTTAAGATTTTAAAATTATTGGTTTTCCGTGCGTTTTTTTAATGATTTTTGGTAATAAAAACGGAAATATAGCCAATAATTGCATAAGATATGAAGCTAATTTTTCTTTCTGCAGGATTTTAGCTAAAAACCGACCCGTTGCAAGTCTGCTTTTGAAATTATTATTCCATTCTTGTGTGTATGTTTCTTCCAATTCTTTCCGAGAACGTATCTTATTATTCAAAAAGTCTATAATTAATTCAGACGCAATTTTAGCACTATGAATCGCCATTGCCATTCCGTTGCCACACAAAGGATGAATCAATCCGGCTGTGTCACCAATCATCAAAATATGGTCTTCGACTGTATTTTTTTTCTCGAAAGAAATTTGGCTTATCGTCAAAGGTTTTTCGAAAAGTAATACGCATTTTTCAAAAACAGCTTTCAAATGTGGGTTTTTATATATCACTTTTGATTGGAATTCCTCAATGTTTTTGTATTGTTTGAAAGTTTCATAATCTGCAAGATAACAGATATTTATAATATCATTTTCCACTTTCGAAACTCCACAATAACCACCCTTAAAATTATGCAAGCCAACCAAATTATCAGGGAATTCTCCCGAATAATGGGCTTTTACAGCTAGCCAAGGAGATTTTTTTTGAATAAAATTGCGATTTAACTTTTGGTCAATATTCGAACGTTTTCCGAAAGCCCCAAGGACTATTTTTGATTTCAATTCAACAGCATCGGAAGTTGAAATGCTAAATTCATTTTCGGCAAAATGAATATCAATTACAGTATCCTGAATGATTTGGCAACCATTTGCTAGTGCTTTTTGGTAAAGATAGTTATCCAATTCATAGCGACTTATTCCAAATCCACCAAGCGGTAAATGGGCAGAAATAATTTTTCCTTTTGCGGTAGAAAATTCCATTTTCGAAATTATGGAAGGTTTTAAATCGGAAATAGATAATCCTAAGGATTCAAGGTAAGGCAAAACTTCATTTGAAATGTATTCTCCACAAACTTTGTGTTTAGGGAATTCGTTTTTCTCAATCAAGGTAACTTTCAACCCGGATTTTGACAAATGAATGGCACTTGTCAGACCTGCCAATCCTCCTCCAATAATTATAACATCAGGTTTTGCTTTCATAGTCTTGCTAATTTAGTAATTTACTTGGCAATTTTTCCAATATTAAGAATTCTTTATAGGTTGTTGATGATGATTAGGGCAAAAAAAAGGGCAAAATAGAATTTCTATTTTGCCTTTATTTTTTCCTTTTAGGGATTACTTCACTTAACTTTCAAACTCATTTTCGAGTTAAGTGAATGCAATGCATCATTATCTTTTTGTGTCATTTTAATATGTTTTAACTAATTCAAAATACTATAACTTTTAGATAAAGAGTTAACCCCAACACACCAATGGTGTGAATATTCTATTTTAATTTATCCGATTTTTTTCATCGCTGTCATCGATTCTCTCAACCACGCTCCTACTTCTTCGATAGGATGTTGACGAATTTCATTATTTACTGCAATCAGAACCGCATTGTCAACACCATTTGAAGTTGAAAATGGTTTTCCAATTACATTGGTTTCAACTGTTTTCATAAAATCAGCCAATAAAGGTTTGCAAGCGTGATCAAATAAATAACAACCGTATTCTGCAGTGTCAGAAATAATTCGGTTCATTTCGTATAATTTTTTTCTGGCTACAGTATTAGCGATCAAAGGTAATTCGTGCAATGATTCGTAGTAAGCTGATTCTTCAATGATTCCGGATTGTGTCATAGTTTCGAAAGCCAATTCTACACCAGCTTTTACCATTGCAATCATCAAAACTCCGTTGTCAAAATATTCTTGTTCCGAAATATGAGCTGAAGTTGGTGCTGTTTTCTCGAAATTAGTTTCGGCAGTGGCAGCTCTCCAAGTCAATAAATTGATGTCATCATTCGCCCAGTCAATCATCATATTTTTTGAAAATTCACCAGAAATAATATCATCCATGTGTTTTTGGAATAATGGACGCATAATGTCTTTTAATTCTTCGGCAAGTTCGAAAGCTTCAATTTTTGAAGGATTGTTCAAACGATCCATCATATTGGTGATTCCACCGTGTTTCAAAGCTTCAGTAATAGTTTCCCAACCGTATTGAATTAATTTTGAAGCATAAGCGGGTTCGATTCCTTTTTCGACCATTTTGTCAAAACACAAGATAGAACCGGTTTGCAACATTCCACAAAGGATAG
>JAEMQE010000174.1 GCA_022758945.1 Lentimicrobium sp.
GTACAAATCCAGATCATATTCGATTAATTGCTGAAGTAGCGAAGGATTATACGCTGAGGGTTTCGGAAGTGAAGATTTAAGAATAGCATATATTTATGAGTTATAGAGCATTTTAAAGACTACAAATAATGACAAGAGAAGACGCTCAATCAGCCTGGGAGAAAATTGTAGATACTGGATTTTCAGATTATCAAAAATTGACACGTGATCAACGGGTATGGTTTAACATTGAACCATTGACAACGGATGGACTTTGGGATCACTATATGAATAGTGGTGCGGACAAAAACGCAGATACAATTGAAGATCTGGAATATCTGAATTTTACGTCCATTGCGGACCAATTAGGAAAGTTTAATAAAACATATTTTTCGAAAGGTGTACCTGAAGGACCTGATGCTCGACAAGAACAATTTGACAAGTTTCCTGAAGACCAACTGGAGAAAGACATCGAAGATATGGATTACAAATTTTGGAATGTATGTAATGATTTGGAAAATGCCTTACTCGAACATATAAATAAGACCGGCATAGGGAAATGTTAAACAAATACCCCGCTAGCGCGAGCTTCTAGCTCGTGTCCGCAAAAAAAGGGATAAGAATTTAATAAATTAGTTTAAAAATAATTTGCAAATTGGAAAGAGCACAAGCGTGACGCTTGCGCTAGCAGAAGAAATCTGTGATAATCAGTGAAATCTGTGGCTAAAAAAACTTTGTGCCTTTGTGGCAAATAAATAAAATATGTCAAAAACAAATAAATATTTAAAATTATCAGGTCTTGAACCGTTAATCATTACGCCAGAAACCAACTTTGTAAACGTTGGTGAAAGAACGAATGTAACCGGTTCGCGAAAATTTTTGCGTCTTATAAAAGAGGAAAAATACGCCGAAGCGCTTGCTGTGGCTCGTGACCAAGTAGAAGGTGGCGCACAAATCATCGATATTAATATGGATGAGGGAATGCTTGACGGCGTTTATGCAATGACCACTTTCTTGAATCTAATCGCTTCGGAACCGGACATTTCTCGTGTTCCTTTGATGATTGACAGTTCGAAATGGGAAATTATCGAAGCCGGTTTGAAAGTGGCTCAAGGCAAAAGTGTGGTGAATTCGATTTCTTTGAAAGAAGGAGAAGAACGATTTATTCACCACGCCAAATTGGTAAAACGTTACGGAGCTGCTGTAATTGTTATGGCTTTCGACGAAAAAGGACAAGCCGATAACTACGAACGACGTATCGAAATTTGCAAACGTTCCTACGATATTTTGGTGAATGAAGTTGGTTTTCCAGCCGAAGACATCATATTCGACCCTAATATTTTTCCTGTTGCCACCGGAATGGACGAACATAAATTGAACGCATTGGATTTCTTCAGAGCCACAAAATGGATTAAAGAAAATCTACCTTATGCACACGTTTCAGGAGGTGTGAGTAATGTTTCGTTTTCGTTTCGTGGAAATGACACGGTTCGTGAAGCGATGCACTCGGCTTTCTTGTATCACGCCATCAAAAATGGAATGACAATGGGAATTGTAAATCCTGAAATGTTGTCTATATATGACGAGATTCCAAAAGATCTTTTAGAGCACGTTGAAGATGTTTTGTTGAACCGAAGAGAAGATGCTACGGAACGATTATTGGACTTCGCCGAAAATGTAAAAGGTGATGTAAAAGTCAATGAAAAAGCCGTTCAGGAATGGCGCTCAGGAACAATCCAAGAGCGATTAACGCATTCCTTGGTAAGAGGAATTGACGAATTTATAGAATTAGATATTGAAGAAGCAAGATTAGCCGCAGAAAAACCTATTGAAGTGATCGAAATCAACTTGATGACGGGAATGAATGTCGTTGGAGATTTATTCGGAAGCGGAAAAATGTTTTTGCCACAAGTCGTGAAATCGGCACGAGTTATGAAAAAAGCCGTGGCGTATCTTTTGCCTTATATTGAAGCAAGTAAACGCCCCCTAGCCCCCAAAGGGGGAATTAAAACGACGCAACATTGGGAAACTGCTAATCCAATGAATTATGGATTGCTAAAACAATTTGCATTTGATATGCGAAATAAACCAACTGATGCAGAAAGGTTTTTGTGGGAAGCCTTGAGTGGAAAAAAATTAGAAGGATACAAGTTTAGAAGACAACATATTATTGGTAATTATATTGCAGATTTTATTTGTTTAAAGGAAAATTTGATAATAGAAATAGATGGTCTTATTCATCAATTGCCAGAAAATAAGACTAATGACGAGGAAAGAACTAAATGGTTAAATGGAGAAGGTTTTCAAGTAATTCGTTTTACTAATAAGGAGGTTTTGTTTGAACTAGATAAAGTGTTAGATAAAATTGAATTAACATTGGCAGCTCCCCCTTTGGGGGCGGGGGGGGCTGGAAAAATCCTAATGGCAACCGTAAAAGGCGATGTTCACGACATTGGAAAAAATATCGTTTCAGTTGTTTTGGCTTGTAATAATTATGAAATTATCGATTTGGGTGTAATGGTTGCTCCAGAGAAAATCATTGCAGCCGCAATAGAACACAATGTTGACATCATTGGATTAAGCGGATTAATCACGCCATCTTTGGACGAAATGGTTTATTTGGCCAAAGAATTAGACAAACAAAATGTCAAAATTCCGATAATGATTGGTGGTGCGACAACTTCAAGAGCACATACTGCCGTGAAAATTGCGCCTCAATATAGAGAAACCGTGATTCACGTAAACGATGCTTCGAGAGCGGTTACGGTTGCTGGAAATTTATTGGATCATAATAGAAAAATATATGCAAGCGATATTCGAGCCGAATATGATGCTTTCAGAGAAACGTTTTTGAACCGTTCAAGAGACAAGAATTTCTTGACCATTGAACAAGCGCGTGTCAACAAATTAAAATTAGATTGGGAAAATTATAAACCAATGAAACCCAATTTTATTGGAACAAAAACAATAGAGATTGATTTGGATGTGTTGGTTCCGTATATTGACTGGACTCCATTTTTTAGAACTTGGGAATTGTTCGGGAAATATCCTGCGATTCTAACGGATGAGGTAGTTGGTGAACAAGCTACTTCTGTTTTTGCCGATGCTCAGGAAATGTTGAAGGTTATTTTAAAAGATAAGAAATTGACTGCCAAAGGGATTTACGGAATTTTTCCGGTGAATCAAGTCAATGATGATGATATAGAAGTACGTGATGAAAGCGGAAAATTTTTGGAAAAATTCTTGACTTTGCGTCAGCAAGCCCAAAAAACAAAAGGAGCTCCAAACATCGCTTTGGCCGATTTTATCGCGCCAAAGGAAAGCGGAAAAACCGATTATATGGGTGCTTTTTGTGTAACTACCGGTTTTGGTGTTGACGAATGGGCAGCCGAATTCCAAAAAGATTTGGACGATTACAATTCGATTATGGTGAAAGCTTTGGCAGACCGTTTTGCGGAAGCCTTCGCCGAATATTTGCACGAAAAAATCCGTAAAGAAATTTGGGGTTATGCCTCTGATGAAAATATAAGTGCCGAAGCATTAATCGAAGAAATCTACAAAGGAATTCGTCCGGCGCCAGGTTATCCGGCTTGTCCCGACCATTTAGAAAAACCAACGATTTGGAAATTGCTAAATGTAGAGGCAGCAATTGGAGTAACTTTAACCGAAAGTATGGCGATGTGGCCGGCTTCATCGGTTTCTGGATATTATTTTGGAAATCCTGAGAGCAAGTATTTTGGACTTGGAAAAATAAAAGAAGATCAGGTGGTTGATTACGCCAAACGACGAAATATTCCAACGGAAACAGCAGTAAAATGGTTGAATCCTAATATAGCAGATTAAAAAATTTGTTTCAAGTTTAAGGTTTCAAGTTGCTCGAGAGAACTTTAAACTTTAAACTTGAAACTTGAAACAAACAAAATGAAAGTAACCGAACATATAGAAGCCGCGCAAGGAAAAACATTATTTTCTTTCGAGATTATTCCACCACAAAAAGGGAAAAGTATTCAGGAATTATACGATAACATTGATCCGTTGATGGAGTTCAAACCACCTTTTATAGATGTGACAACTTCGCGTGAAGAATATATTTATGTGGATAAAGGCAACGGATTATTGGACAAAAAATTGACCAGAATGCGTCCCGGAACTTTGGGAATTTGTGCTTCCATAAAACATAAATATCAAGTTGACACTGTGCCACACTTGCTTTGCGGAGGTTTCACCCGTGAAGAAACCGAGTATATGCTTGTTGATTGTCATTATTTAGAAATCAATAATATAATGGCGCTTCGTGGTGATTCAATGAAAGACGAGCAGTCCTTTGTTCCAAAAGAAGGAGGAAATAATTATGCGGTTGAGTTAGTAACTCAAATTAATCAATTAAATGAAGGCAAGTATTTACACGATGTAATGCACATTGACAACAAAGCTGATTTTTGTATTGGTGTTGCCGGTTATCCGGAGAAACATTTGGAATCGCCATCCTTGATTTCGGACTTAAAAAGATTGAAAGAAAAAGTAGATGCCGGCGCAGATTATGTGGTTACCCAAATGTTTTTTGACAATGCAAAATACTTCGAATTTGTAAAAAAAGCTAGAGAAATAGGAATCACGGTTCCAATTATTCCGGGAATAAAACCAATTGCAGTGAAAAGGCATTTGCAAATTTTACCTCAAATTTTCCGAATCGACTTGCCGGAAGATTTAATTCACGCCATCGAAAAATGCAAATCACCTGCCGATATTAAACAAGTAGGTGTGGAATGGGCCATTCAACAATCGTTAGAATTGAAAGCTGCTGGTGTTCCTGTTTTGCATTATTATTCTATGGGAAAATCAGAAAATATTAGACAGATAGCTAGTAAGGTTTTTTAAGTTATTAGACCTGACAGGTTTTTAAAACCTGTCAGGTCTAATTTTCACACCAATTATTTTGTAATTTCCCTAAAAATCGCTTCCAAATTCTTATTCTTCTGATTAAGTTGTAGTGTTTTCAAGCCATTGGCATTGGCAAAATCAAAAACAGCGGGACGCATATCTTTATCGGCGTTGAAAGTCAATTCCCAAATCATATCGTGAGTGTTTTTGAAGGAAGTCAGGTTTTCGATTTTGGCAATCAATTGTTCTTCGACTTTATAGTCAAATTCCACTTCTATAATTTGTTCTTTGTCAGCAGAAATTAAATTATCTAATTTTTTGTCGGCAACAATTTTACCTTTGTCAATAATAATTACTCGGTCGCAAATGGCTTCTACTTCCTGCATAATATGGGTCGAAAGGAAAACGGTTTTATCTTTGCCCACGTTTTTTATTACATTGCGAATTTCGACCAATTGGTTTGGGTCTAATCCGGTTGTTGGTTCATCGAGAATCAAAACATCGGGATTGTGCAATAAAGCATTGGCTAATCCTACACGTTGGCGAAAACCTTTAGATAATTGTCCTATTTTTTTGTGACTTTCATTGGATAAACCTGTCAATCGAATCACTTCTTCGATTCGAGATTTGGCCACTTTATAGACATCGGCATTAAAAGCTAAATATTCTCGAACGTATAAATCCAAGTATAACGGATTGTGTTCAGGCAAATAGCCAATAGATTGTTGAACAGATTTGGCTTGCGAGTCAACATCAAATCCATTCACACTTGCCGAACCTTCGTCGGCGGCAATGTATGTGGTCAATATTTTCATTAAGGTCGATTTTCCGGCACCATTTGGACCTAAAAAACCAACTATTTCTCCTTTTTTGACAGAAAACGAAATGTTGTCGAGCGCTTTTTGGGCACCATAACTTTTCGATATATTATTTACTTCTATTGACATTGCTTTTTATTTGTAGCAAAAGTAAACAGAAAAATCTTTGAATTATTATTTCTTTTGCCACAGATTTAAAGGATTTTCACGGATTTTTTAAATTCATCTAATTCTCGTTTTTTTTTAATCTGTGTAAATCTGTGAAATCTGTGGCAAAAATTATTGTTGAGATTAGTCACGGTAGTCATATAGATTTATATATTTACAACAAACTATGGTATTATGAAAAACAAATCATCGGGTAGTTTCTTAAAAAACTACAGCAGTATTTTATTGCTTTTGGGAGGAATTCTGGCAGGAAGCATTTTAGGATTGGTTTTTGGAAAAGGAGTTGAAGTGATAAAACCTTTGGGCGATATTTTTCTAAATATGTTATTTACCGCCATTATTCCGTTGATATTCTTTACGATTGCGTCTTCAATTGCCACTTTAGAAAAGACGGAAAAACTGGGGAAATTATTCAGCATAATGATAGGTGTTTTTTTAGGGACTGTTCTTATTTCTGCCGTGGTAATGATTCTCGGTGTTTTACTTTTTCCAATTCATCAAGACATTATTATTTCCAAAATACCTTTGGAAACGATTCAAGAAAGCAACGTCGGAACTCAAATAACCCAATTGCTTACTGTAAATGATTTTTCTGAATTATTGTCCAGAAAAAGTATGCTGGCTTTGATTCTATTCTCTTTTTTAGTAGGATTTGCCACTTTGCAATCGGGTGAAAAAGGGTATAATTTTAAAAGTTTCCTTAAATCTGGAGACGAAGTAATGAAGCAATTATTGCACTTGATTATGAAAACGGCTCCAATAGGTTTGGGTGCTTATTTTGCGTATCAAGTTGGAATTTTTGGACCACAATTATTTGGCACTTATGCCAAACCTTTAGGACTTTATTATGCCGTTTGTGCTTTCTATTTTGTGGTGTTTTTTAGCTTGTATGCCTTTATGGCTGGAGGTAAAAAGGGACTTGCGATTTTCTGGAAAAACAATATCGCTCCTTCATTAACAGCTTTGGGAACCTGTAGCAGCATTGCCACAATTCCAGCAAATCTAGAAGCTGCCGAGGAAATGAAGATTCCAAGTCACATTAGTAATATCGTAATTCCACTTGGCGCACCTTTGCATAAAGACGGTTCTTCAACGGCATCAATTATAAAAATCGCGGTCCTTTTTACCATGTTTGGCAAAGATTTTACGGAGCCAAGCACTCTGCTCTTGGCATTGGGAATCACAGTAATCGTTTCTGTAGTTGAGGGAGGAATTCCAAACGGAGGTTATATTGGCGAAGTTTTAGCAATTACAGTTTACGGATTGCCAATGGAGCAAGCCTTGCCGGCCGCAATGATTGTTGGGACTTTGGTTGATCCAATGGCGACTTTGTTGAATGCCAATGGCGATTTGGTTGCTGCAATGATGGTGACAAGAATTTCCGAAGGAAAGAAATGGCTAACGAAGACTTTAACTCCCTAATTAAAAGATTAAAACCCAGAAATAAACTTAGAAGCAGTTGCTTAATTGTAATTTTTAGACTTTATTTTTAAATATTGTACAATTAAAAACAAGTTTTATCGAGAATTCTTTTTTTGTTCAATAAAATCAGCTATTTTTTTTGGTTAGCAAAAAATAATTTATACATTCGCAGAGAATTTTTAACAAAAATCCAAAACAAGATGTCCAATAACCAGTTTTATTTTAGCAATACTTACTATTTCTTCTTTAGGAAGTAAGGATTGTCTATGGTTATTTGAAATACAACAAACAAATAAAACTAATATACAATCCTGATGAAAATCAGGATTTTTTTTTGAATATTTATGAACACAATAATTGCAATTCAAGGTATAAAAGGCTCTTTTCACCATCAGGTGGCACAGGAGTATTTTGGCAATGATGTAGAAGTTGACGAATGTTTGTCATTCGATAAACTGGTTGACAGTTTGTTATCCGGAAAATCGAATCAGGCAGTTATGGCGATAGAAAATTCGATTGCCGGTCCAATTATTCCGAATTATGCTTTGATTGATAAGAACAATTTGCACATTATAGGCGAACATTATTTGGATATTCATCAAAATTTAATGGCGCTGAAAGGTCAGAATATTAAAGATATTTTAGAAGTTCATTCACATCCAATGGCGTTGTTGCAATGTATGGAATTCTTGAAAAAATATCCAAAAATTAAATTAGTTGAAGATAAAGATACTGCCGAAACAGCGCGTAGAATTCAGAAAAAGCAACTTTCAGGAATTGCCGCAATAGCCAGTAAAACAGCTGCCGAAATGTATGATTTAGAAATTTTGGCTCCAGAAATCCAAACCATTAATAATAATATGACTCGTTTTGTTATTATCAAAAAGGAGAATTCATTTGTGGCAGAAAAGGAAATCAATCGCGCTTCCATTAAATTTGAATTGGATCACAAACGAGGAAGTTTGGCAGCAGTTCTCAATGTAATGAGCGATTGCAAACTGAATTTGACCAAAATACAATCCTTGCCAAAGATTGAAACGCCTTGGAAATATTCGTTTTTTGTGGACGTTACTTTCGAAAAATACGAAGATTATGCCAAAGCAAAATCATTAATGGAAATTATGGCTGAATATTTCAAAGTGTTAGGAGAATATAAAAATACAAAACCGTGATACAAACAGCAAAGCGATTAGAAATAGTGGAGGAATATTATTTTTCTTCAAAACTTCGCGAAGTAAGACAATTGGCTTCTGAAGGGAAACCCATTATCAATATGGGAATTGGAAGTCCAGATTTGAGACCGTCACAAGCGGTTATTGATGCCGTTAATTTGGCGATGCAAGAAGAAAATGCGCATCAATATCAGAGTTACCAAGGATTGCCAGAATTGAGAAAAGGAATGGCTGATTTTTATCAAAATAATTATGGTGTTGCTTTGAATTTCAACACTGAAATTTTGCCTTTGATGGGTTCCAAAGAAGGAATTATGCATATTTCATTGGCTTTTTTGAACGAAGGAGACCAAGTTTTGATTCCAAATCCAGGGTATCCAACGTATTCTTCGGTGACGAATTTGGTTGGAGCGGTGCCAGTTTATTACGATTTGAAAGAAGCGAATAATTGGGAACCTGATTTGGAAGCTTTGGAAAAATTAGATTTATCGAAAGTAAAAATTATGTGGTTGGGTTATCCGCATATGCCAACAGGAGCAAGAGGAAGCCTAGAATTGTTCGAAAAGTTGGTGGCTTTCGCCAAAAAGCATCACATATTGTTGATTAACGACAATCCGTATAGTTTTGTTTTGAATGACAAACCAATGAGTTTGTTGCAGGTTGAAGGTGCAAAAGTCGTGGCTTTGGAACTGAATTCGCTTTCAAAAACCTTCAATATGGCAGGTTGGCGCGTGGGAATGGTTTTAGGAAATGCGGCTTGCATCGATGCAGTTTTGAAAGTAAAAAGCAATATGGACAGCGGAATGTTCTTTGGAATCCAAAAAGGAGCGATTGAAGCATTAAAAAGTGACAAATCCTGGTTCGATTCGATGAATGCGGTTTACAAAAAACGAAGAGTTTTAACAGAACAATTAGCTGAAAAGCTAGGTTGTGAAGTGTACAAAGAAGGTGTTGGATTATTTGTTTGGGCAAAATTACCAGCGGGAATCACATCTTCGGAAGATTTTATTGATAAAATATTATACGAGAAATCGATATTTATTACACCAGGAACTATTTTTGGTTCCAATGGCGAAGGATACATCCGGTTTGCATTGTGTGTGAAAGAGGGAAAAATTCAAGAAGCAATTGATAGATTTTAACAGATGAAAATATACGTAATTGGAACAGGATTAATAGGAGGCTCATTAGCATTAGGAGCTAAAGAACATTATAATGATGCCAAAATTTATGGTATTGATAGTAACGAAAATCATTTGAAAGAGGCAATGGTTTTGGGAATTATTGATGAAGTTGCGGTTTTTGAAGATTTAGTCAATGCTGATTATGTAATCCTTTCGGTTCCTGTAGATGTTGCACTTGTTTTTTTGCCAAAAGTTTTGGATATAATCCCGGATACAGCGACTGTTTTTGATGTTGGTTCTACCAAAACTCCAATTTGTGAAGCGGTAGCCAATCATCCTAAAAGAAGAAATTTCATCGCTGCGCATCCCATTGCAGGAACGGAATTTTCTGGACCTTCGGCAGCAATAAAAGGTTTGTTTCAAGGCAAAACTAATATTATTTGTGAAGTGGAAAAAACGACTTTCAAATTACAAGAAAAAGCATTGGATTTGTTCAAAAGTATGGGAATGAGAATCCGATACATGGATCCAAAATCACACGACAAGCACATTGCTTATGTGTCGCATTTATCGCATATTAGTTCCTTTATGCTTGGGAAAACAGTAATAAATAAAGAAAAATCTGAGCAGGATATTTTTGATATGGCGGGTTCTGGTTTTGAAAGTACCGTTCGTTTGGCCAAAAGTTCACCCGCAATGTGGACACCAATTTTTAAGCAGAATAAAAAGCAAGTGGTCAAAGGATTAGAAGAGTATATTTCTAATTTATCTAATTTTAAAGAATTATTAGAGAGCGACAATTACGATGCTATTTTCAACGAAATGCAAGGCGTAAATAGAATTAGGGAAATATTAAACGGAATAAGCCCCCCAACCCCCAAAGGGGGAGCGTCACAGAGGTAAAAACAATAAACAACACAGAATAAAATAATAAAATAAATATTTAGAAAAGATGGAAAACAAGAAAGAAATGAGAAATTGGTTGAACGCATTCAATTTGACTCATCCATTTGTAATTGCAGGACCTTGTAGTGCTGAAACAGAAGAGCAGGTTTTGAAAATTGCTCACGAATTGAAAGATTCAGACGTAAGTGTTTTTAGAGCTGGAATTTGGAAACCAAGAACGCGTCCGGGAGGATTTGAAGGTGTTGGTGAAATTGGATTGAAATGGCTGAAAAAAGCAAAAGCAGAAACAGGATTGCTAATGGGAACAGAGGTTGCTACTGCTGCACACTGTAAATTGGCTTTAGAAAATGATATTGATGTTTTATGGGTTGGTGCTCGTACAACTGCAAATCCATTTGCTGTTCAAGAAATTGCCGATACTTTAAAAGGAACTGATAAAATTGTATTGATAAAAAATCCAGTAAATCCAGATATGGCTTTGTGGCTTGGTGGTGTGGAACGTTTGTATGCTGCTGGAATCAAAAATTTAGGAGTGATTCACAGAGGTTTTTCTACTTACGAAAAAACAAAATACAGAAACATTCCAGAATGGCAAATTGCTATCGAATTGCAAAATAAATTCCCTGATTTACCTTTAATCATCGATCCATCACACATTACAGGAAATCGTGATATGATTCTTGAAGTAACTCAGGAAGCTTTGGATTTGAATTATGACGGTATGATTATCGAAACACACAATGATCCGGACAATGCTTGGAGTGATGCGGCTCAACAAGTTACACCTGCCGCTTTGCTTAAAATTTTCAAAGATTTGAGAATTAGAAAAGTGAGTGGTGATACGGCTGATTTCGACACGAAAATGACCAAACTGAGAGCCAATATCGATGTTTTGGATGCTAATTTATTAGAACTTTTAGG
>JAEMQE010000005.1:0-1898 GCA_022758945.1 Lentimicrobium sp.
AGGATTGAATATTCGTCTTTTTGTAATCGATACGACGCCTTTCGCTGATGATGAGGATTTGTCAATCGATGAACAGCGACAATTAAAAGGATTCAAACGAACTTTTATTAATGCTAAAATGCTCAAGGAAGAAGGCGAATTGTGGAGTTTTAATGAAGGCTGTCTCAGTATTCCGGACGTTCGCGAAGAGGTTTATCGACACGAAAAAATCACCATAACCTATTGCGATGAAGATTTTAATGCAAAAACAGAGGTTTTCGATGGTCTTATTGCAAGAGTGATTCAGCACGAATACGATCATAACGAGGGAATCTTGTTTACCGATTTGATCTCTAGTTTAAAAAGACAATTGGTTAAAAAGAAATTACAAAACATTATGGATGGCAAAGCAAGACCCGATTACAGGATGAAATTTTGCAACAAAAAAGGAAGATAAACGCTCAACCACAACCACAATGTCAATTACAATATCAATTTAAAATAATAAAATTTAAAAATGAATTTAGAAAAAATATTATCAATTTCGGGAAAGCCGGGTTTATATGCTTTAAAAGTACAAACACGTAACGGATTTCTAGTAGAATCTTTGATAGACGGAAAGAAGCTTGCGGTTAATTTAAAAGTAAACGTAAGTTTATTGTCTGAAATTTCAATTTATACTATCACAGCAGAAAAACCTTTGAGCGAGGTAATGCGTAATATTGCTGTCAAAGAGAATGAAGGTCCTGCTATTTCGCATAAAGAAGACAATGCTACACTTGTAGCCTATTTTTCTGAAATTCTACCGGAATACGATTCTGAAAGAGTATATCCTTCCGATATTAAAAAAGTTTTGAATTGGTATAACTTACTTCAATCTAAAGGGTTGGTTTCTAAAGAAGAACCAATAATTGAGAATGCTGCAGCAATCAAAGAAAGCGTTGTCGAGGAAGTGATTGCTGAAAAGTCAAAAGTTACAGACAAAAAAGCAAAAGCCGAAAAAGAATAGATTTCACTTTTTAAAACATATTTTAATCCTGTCGCGATGTTTTTCCTGACAGGATTTCTTATTTTTACAAAAAACAACAATACAATGAACTCCAAACAAACTCAGCTCCAAGCTTTCGAACGATTATTAAACATAATGGACGATTTGCGCGAAAAATGCCCTTGGGACAAGAAGCAAACGCTGCAAACTTTACGGCATTTGACCATCGAAGAAACTTATGAATTGGGCGATGCTATTTTAGATAATAACTTGAACGAAGTCAAAAAAGAATTGGGTGATTTGTTGTTGCATATCGTTTTTTATTCCAAAATAGGAAGTGAAACCAACGATTTTGATATTGCCGATGTGTGTAACGAAATTTGTGAAAAACTCATTCATCGGCATCCTCATATTTACAGCGATGTTGTGGTCAAGGATGAGGAAGAAGTGAAACAAAATTGGGAAAAATTAAAACTAAAAGAAGGAAAAAAATCAGTTCTCGAAGGCGTGCCAAGAAGTTTGCCTGCGTTAGTGAAAGCCAGCAGAATTCAAGACAAGGTAAAAGGAGTGGGGTTTGATTGGGAAGAACCACACCAAGTTTGGGATAAAGTTCAGGAAGAATTAGAAGAACTTCAGGTTGAAGTTGAAGCTGGTGATCAGGACAAAATGGAGTCTGAATTTGGCGATGTGTTGTTTTCGATGATCAATTATGCTCGGTTTTTAAACATAAACCCTGAAGATGCTTTGGAAAGAACCAATAAAAAATTCATTAAGAGATTCCAATATCTGGAAAGTAAAGCTGGAGAATTAGGAAAACCCTTAATGGATATGTCTTTGGCTGAAATGGATGTTTTTTGGAACGAAGCCAAAAAAATGTAATTGAAAATCTGTGATTTTCAAATATTTCAATTTTTGGAACGAAGCCAAAAAA